>DRMV01000020.1 GCA_011322445.1 Chloroflexota bacterium
ACGGCTCAAACGAGCCGGTGCTCGATGGACGCCATACGGGGCTGAAATGACCGCCAAAGCGCGAGCAGCCTGGTTGAGCGATGCTTGGTCTCCCACCACCGGCTGGCCCCTTGCTGCCTGATTCTACAACTTATGAGTGCTCCCTTTTCGGGCACAGATGCCCCACAGCGCCGAATTTGTGGTAAACTTGGGGTGTACGAAATTCTAACGAAAGGAGGCGCGCGATGGTCTACAAACTGCGACAGGCCTGCTCTTTGCATCGCGTTCGCGCGCCTGGAAGCGGATGGCTTAGCCCCCGCTGACGATCCTTTCCCCTGTCCATCCGGCCACAGCGCGCGCTGTGGCTTTTTTGTTGTTGGTGTACCGGGCGCGCGAGCCCGGGATTGGCGGGAGAGTAGCGGGCGCTGGGCAGCCCCTGCCCTGGTTGGGGGCACGCTCAGGCAGCCCTGCTTGTCGGGTTACCGCATCACAGAAGCAAACACGGAGCGCAAAAACATGACATACGCCCTTCGTCGCCACCCTCTTGACCTGCGCCGCGTGGTGGGCAAAAGCCGCCTCGCGGGGCTGTGGTACATGATGCGCGGCTATCGGTTGGCCTACGTTGGGGCGACGCTGGCCCTCGCGCTGGCGACCTTAGCGAAAACTGCCACCTATTTGCTGCTGCGCTATTTTGCCGATTTGCTGACGCACCAGGAAGCCCCTATCCTGGGGCGCACGCTTCCCCAAGCCTTTGCCTGGGTGGGGGTGGGCTTTGTGTTGTTGGCCCTGGGGCAGGGGCTGTTTTCTTTCCTCTCCGGGCGACTCTCGGCTTATACGGCCGAAGGCATTGCCCGCCGCCTGCGCGATTACCTGTTCGACCACATTCAGCGCCTGAGCGTGGCCTATCACACGCACGTTTCTACCGGCGATCTGGTCGAGCGCACCACTTCCGATGTCGATGCGGTGCGCCGTTTTTTTGCCGACCAGGCGATTGGAGCGGGGCGCGTGGTGCTGATTTTCGTCATCAACTTTCTCGCCATTTACCACCTCTACGCCAGGCTGGCCTGGATTTCGGTGCTGGCCGTGCCGTTTGTGCTGGTGCTTTCCCTGGTGTTCTTCCGGCGGGTTTCCCGCGCTTACGAAGCCTACCAGCAGCAGGAATCGCGCCTGACCACCACGTTGCAGGAAAACCTGAGCGGCGTGCGGGTGGTCAAAGCCTTTGCCCGACAAGATTATGAGAAGCGGAAGTTTGAGCGCGAGAACTGGCAAAAGTATGTGCTGGGGAAGCGCCTCACTTTCATGCACAGCCTCTTTTGGCCGATCTCTGACCTGGTGCTCGGCGCGCAGATTTTGGGCGGGTTCGTGTACGCCGCACTGCTCGCCATTCACGGCCAGATCACCGTGGGTACATACCTGGCTTACGCCGGGTTGGTTGGCTGGTTGGTGATGCCCATTCGGGGCCTGGGGCGGATGATCGTGCAGGGGTCCACCGGGCTGGTTTCCTATGGGCGCCTGGTGGACATTTTGAAGGAAGCCCCCGAGCCGCTGGAAGACGGCGACTTTGTGCCCGAAACGCCGCTGCGCGGCAAGGTGGTTTTCGAGCACGTCGGTTTTACTTACGAAGACGACACCGTGCCTGCGTTGGAAGACATTACCTTCCGTTGTGAGCCGGGGCAGGTGGTGGCTTTGCTGGGCTCGACGGGTTCGGGCAAAACCACGCTGGTCAACCTGTTGCCCCGCTTTCACGACTACACGGCCGGGCGCATTTTGCTCGACGGTGTGGAACTCAAACGTTACCCCAGGGCATGGTTGCGCCGCCAAATTGGCATTGTGGAGCAGGAGCCGTTTCTGTTTAGCCGCACGATTTGGGAAAACATTGCCTACGGGGCGGGGCGCGAGGTGACGCGGGCAGAAATCGAGGCCGCGGCGCGCACTGCCGCTATTCATGATGACATCATGGCCTTCCCCGACGGCTACGACACCCTGGTCGGCGAGCGGGGGGTGACGCTTTCCGGCGGGCAAAAGCAGCGCGTCGCCATCGCGCGCGCGCTGCTCAAAGCCCCCCGCATCCTGATTCTGGACGAAGCCACCGCCAGCGTAGACACCGAAACCGAAGCCGCCATTCGCGACGCCCTTGCCCGCCTGATGCAGGGCCGTACGACCTTTATCATTGCCCATCGCGTCCAGTCGGTCATGCACGCCGACCTGATTTTGGTGATGGATAAGGGCCGCATCGTCCAGCAGGGCACCCATGAGGCCCTCATGCAACAGGAAGGCATGTACCGGCAGATTTTCGAGATCCAGACGCGCATCGATGAGGAATTGCGGAAGGAACTCGCCAGGGTGTGAGCGGGTGCTGGCGCGCCGCGACGCCGCGGGCTTTCCCCCGCCTGAAACCGCCTGCTACCCGCACGCTCTCCATTGGAATGCCCAACACTGAAACACGGAGATTCCTATGCCAGACACCAGTTTTGAAGAAGAGGAATACACTTCTCAAATCACCATGCCTGTGGTGCGGCGCATTTTGGGGCTGTTGCGCCCTTATTGGCCGCAGACGCTGGCTTTTTTGGTTGCCATCGGGCTGACGTCGTGGATGGATTCCTACTTCACTTACATCAACAAAGGCATCATCGACCAGGGCATCGTCCGCCACGACATCCACGCCCTCTACCGCCTGGCGGTGCGCTACGGCATCGTCCAGGTGGCGCAGGCCGCGATGGTGTTCACGTTCATCTACCTCGCAGGCTTGCTCGCCGAGCGAATCGAGTATGACCTGCGCCGTCAGACCTTCAACCATTTGCAAGACCTCTCACTGGCGTACTACGTACGCCAGTCCGTGGGACGGCTCATTGCCCGCGTGACGTCAGATTCCCGCAAAGTGGCTGACCTGGTGACGTGGGGCTTCGTTGATACCGTTTGGGCGATTCTCAACATCATCACAGCCACCATTTACATGCTCATCATCAATTGGAAACTGGCGCTGATCGTGTTCGCAATGGTGCCTGTGCTGGTGTATGTCGCCATTGAATTCCGTCAGCGCATTCTGGCGGAGTTCCGCCGGGCGCGGCGGATGAATGCGAAAATTACCGGCGCGTACAACGAAACGATCACCGGTGTGCATGTCGTCAAGGCGCTCAATCGTGAAGAGAAGAACCTGGATGAGTTTCAGGTGCTCACTCGCGGCATGTACGAAGCCTCGTACCGCGCGGCGTGGCTTTCGGCGCTGTTTCTCCCCGCGGTGCAGTTTGTGGCAGCGTTGGTGCTGGCCGTCATCGTGTGGTATGGCGGCTTGCAGGCGTTGCATGGTTCGCTGACGGTGGGTGGCATTCAGGCTTTCGTCTCTTACGTGACCATGATGCTCTGGCCGGTGCAGGATTTAGCGCGCGTGTTTTCCGAATTGCAGCGCGCCATCGCCGGTGGGGAACGCATTTTCACCCTGCTGGATACCGAGCCGCAGGTGCAAGACCGCCCCGGCGCGGTACCTGCGGAAACCCTACTGGGGAAAATCGAGTTCGACCATGTTGCCTTCTGGTACGAGCCGCGCAAGCCGGTGATCCGCGATTTTTCGCTCACCGTCGACCCCGGTGAAACCATCGCCATTGTGGGGCCGACGGGCGGCGGCAAGACCACCCTGGTCAACCTGCTCTGCCGCTTTTACGAGCCACGGGAAGGCACCATCCGCATCAACGGGCGCGACTATCGCGACTACACGTTGGAAAGCCTGCATCGCCGCATTGGCATGGTGTTGCAAACGCCGCACCTCTTCAGCGGCACCATCCGTGAGAACATCCGCTATGGCCGGTTGGAAGCCACCGATGAAGAGGTGGAAGAAGCCGCGCGCATCGCCGGCGCGCACGATTTCATCACGCGGCTGGAGAAGGGCTACGATACGGAAGTCGGGGAGGGCGGCATTTTGCTTTCCACCGGGCAAAAGCAACTCATCAGCCTGGCGCGGGCGGTGCTGGCCCAGCCCGAAATTTTCGTGATGGACGAGGCCACCTCCAGCGTGGACACCCTCACCGAGGCGCTCATTCAGCGCGGCATGGAAGCCCTGCTGGAAGGCCGGACCAGTTTCATCATTGCCCACCGGCTGAGCACCATCCGACGCGCTGACCGCATCATCGTGCTGAAGGCGGGGCGCATTGTGGAAATGGGCACCCACGCCGAGTTGCTGCGCTTGCAGGGACATTATTACCGTATGTACACGCAGCAGTTCAAAGCCGAGCGCGCTCGCGCCTATGGCGACCTGGGCGTTTTGGCGGCAGAGTTGTAGCCTCCGGCTACGACCCGACACGCAGCCGCCTTCCAGAGCCTGGTTTTTCTGGGCCTGGAAGGCGGCCTTCGCATAGCCATAATATCCCAAGAAAAAGGCGATAGCAAGCGCACGCGTTCCTCGCAAAAGCCAAGCAGAACGCTCAGGATACGGAAAACGACCCTGTTGCCCGCGTCGTCAATCGCGACGATGCAGCATTCGACGCGCCTGAGGTTGGGGAGCCATCTCCTCGTTGGTTACGAAGCGTGCCCCTGCCGGGGCAGCGCGCCTTGTATGTGCGTGGTGGTGGCGTTTTGGGGTTAGAACTTACGCGACCATTCCTTCAGCCAGCGTTCGATAACTACTTTGGTTTGGGTGTAGAATTCCACCGCGTGCGCCCCTTGCGCGTGCACAGTGCCAAAGAAACTTTCGCGCCAGCCGCTGAAGGGGTAGAAGGCCATGGGCGCAGCCACGCCGATGTTGATGCCCACGTTCCCCGAAAGCACTTCATAGCGGAATTTGCGCGCGTGCCCGCCGTTGTTGGTGAAGATACACGCCATGTTGCCGTAGCGCATGTTGTTGATAATTTCCAGTGCTTCGTCCAGCGTGTCCACCTTCATCAGCCCCAGCACTGGGCCAAAGATTTCGGTTTCGAAGATGGTGGTGCCGGGCTGGATGTTGTCGAGCACGGTGGGGCGCAGGAAGTAGCCGTTTTCCAGGCCGGGGATGACCGCGCCGCGGCCATCGTAGAGCACCTTTGCGCCTTCCTCGATGCCTTTGGCAATCAGCCCTTCGATGCGTGCCTTGGCCTTGGGGGAAATCACCGGCCCCATCTGCACGCCATCGTCCAGGCCATAGCCCACCACGCGGTTGCGCGCGGCTTCCACGATGCCTTCCGCGAAGGTGTCGTGGGCTTCCCCCACGCCGATGACCAGCGCAGTGGCAAGGCAGCGCTGGCCTGCGTTGCCAAACGCGCTGTCGGCCAGAATGCGGATGGTCATTTCCATGTCCGCGTCGGGCATCACCACCGTGGGGTTCTTCGCGCCGCCCTGTGCGAGCACTCGTTTGCCATTTTGCGCCGCTTTCGCATAGATATATTTCGCCACCGGCGTGGAGCCAACGAAACTGACGGCCTTGACGTCGGGGTGGTCGAGCAGCGCGTTCACCGTGTCGGCGGCGCCATTCACCAGGTTGATTACGCCCTTGGGAAAGCCGGCCTCTTCGACCAGGTCCATCACCCGCTGCATGGTCATGGGCGTGCGCTCGGAAGGCTTGACAATGACCGTATTCCCCGTAGCGACCGCGTAGGGCAAGAACCAGAAAGGAATCATGCCGGGGAAGTTGAAGGGGGAGATGATGGCGGTCACGCCCAGGGGCTGGCGGAACATGTATTCGTCAATGCCGCGAGCGATGTCTTCGTTGGTGCCGCCCTGCATCAGCATGGGAATGCCCACGGAAACCTCGACGTTCTCAATGGCCCGCTTCATCTCGCCTTTGGATTCCTTGAAAGTTTTGCCGTTTTCGTTGGTGATGATGCGGGAAAGTTCATCAATGTGCTTATCGAGCAGGGCTTTCAGGCGGAAGAGGTACTGAATGCGGTCTTCGGCGGGGGTGCGCCGCCAGGCAGGGAAGGCTTCCTGCGCGGCCTGCACCGCCAGCGCGACCTCGCCGGGCGGGGAAAGCGGCACGGTCGCCAGCACCTGTGCGGTGGCAGGGTTGACGACTTCCAGATATTCGGCACCCGCAGGGGTGTGCCACGCGCCATTGATGTAGTTGCGGAGGGTTTTGGGGCTGCTCATACGGACTCCTCGTGCGGAAGGATGGGCCGCCGCGGCGAAAGAGGCGGCGGAATGGGTGCGAACAACGCAATTATACACCTTTTCTGCTGCGTTTTCATTAGAAAACCCTTGTATCTCTACGAAATATGTGCTATACTCCCGCCCAATATAAGGAGTTCGTAATATGACTTTAGATCACATTGACCACGAAATCATTCGCATGTTGCAGCACGACGGGCGCACGCCGTTCACCGAAATTGCCAAGGCTTTAGGTATTTCGGAAGGGACGGTGAGAAACCGGGTGGCCCGCCTCACGGAAAATCAAACCATTCAGGTCGTGGCGTTGATCGATCCGTATCGGTTAGGCTTCGATGCTGCGGCATTGATTGGCGTTTCGGTGGAGCCGCCGTTGATTGAGGCCGCTGCCGAGCAGATCGCCCGTTTCCCCGAAGTCAGCTATTTGGTGCTGGTTTCGGGGATGTTTGACTTAATCGTCGAGGCTTTGTGTCGTGACCGTGAGCACCTGGCGAATTTCCTCAGCCAGAGCCTCCATCAGGTGCCGGGGGTGAGGAGCACGCAAACTTTCGTCATTTTGCGGACGTATAAGATGGCCTATGGCGCTCGGCCAACTTTGCATCACCCTGAGCCTTCATCTGGGAGGGACCATGAGTGAGTACGCTGTGGAATTGCGTGAGGTGGTCAAACGGTTTGGCGAAACGGTGGTTGCCGTCAATGGCATTTCGTTGCGTATTCGCGAGGGGGAATTCTTTTCGCTGTTAGGGCCCAGCGGTTGCGGCAAAACTACCACGTTGCGTTTGATTGCTGGCTTTGAGATGCCGACCAGTGGCTCGGTCAGGATTTACGGCGAAGAGCAGGGCTACTTGCCGCCTTACCAGCGGCCGGTGAATACCGTGTTTCAGAATTATGCCCTCTTCCCGCACATGACCGTGGCGCAAAATGTGGCCTTTGGCCTGGAAATGAAGAAAGTGCCTAAAGATGAAATCAAACGGCGGGTGGCCGAGGCGCTGGAACTGGTGCGGTTGACCGGCAAGGAAAACCGCCGTCCGAAGCAGCTTTCCGGTGGGCAGAAGCAGCGCGTCGCGCTGGCGCGGGCGTTGGTCAACCGCCCCAAGGTGCTGTTGCTTGATGAGCCGCTGGGTGCCCTGGATTTGAAGCTTCGCAAGGCCATGCAGAGCGAGCTCAAAGCGTTGCAAGAGCAAGTGGGCATTACCTTCATCTACGTTACCCACGACCAGGAAGAAGCGCTGGTGATGTCGGACCGCATTGCCGTAATGAACGAAGGTAATGTGTTGCAAGTGGGAACGCCGGAGGAGATCTACGAACACCCCCAGAGCCGTTTCGTGGCCGATTTCATTGGGAAGACCAATTTCATCCCTGCTGAAGTGGTGGCGCTGGGCCAGGCCAGAGCCGTGCAGGTGAAGTTGCGGGATGGTACAGTGGTGGAGGGAAGCGCGCCGCACGCCCTGGAGGTTTCTCAGGGGGATCAGGTGGTGCTCTCGATTCGGCCAGAGAAACTCTACATCACCCCGGTGGGGGAGCGCCCTCAGGTTCGGAATGCTGAAGCCCTTTCGCAGGTAGACGCTCGGCTGGTGAAAATGTTTTACGTTGGCTCGGAACGGCGCTATGTGGTGAAGTTAGCGGATGAAACGGAGGTCGTCGTGCAGGTGCAAAACGTCGACCGCAGCGCGCGACGATGCCGAGTAGGCGACCAGGTGTCTTTACACTGGCGGGGGCAACATGCTCGCTTGTTGAAGGAGTAGCACATGAAGAAGTTCCTGACCCAACTTCGGAAGCGGCCTTCATTACAAGCCTGGCTGCTCTTGCTCCCTTCTGCTTTTTGGTTGTTTGTCTTTTTCATTGCCCCCTTGGGGATTGTGTTGGTTTATAGCTTTCTGGAGCGCGGCACTTATGGGGGCGTGGTTTGGCACTTTACGCTGGAGAATTATCGGCGCACTTTCGACCCGTTGTATCTGCATACCTTTTTGCGGTCGTTCTACATCGCTGCTGTGACGACCCTGGTGACCTTGCTTTTGGGCTATCCGCTGGCCTATTACATTGCCAGCCGTCCCCCCAAGCGCAGGGGCACCTTGGTTTTGGCACTGATGATTCCGTTTTGGACCAACTTTTTGGTGAGGACGTATGCTTGGCTGACCATGTTGCGCACTCACACAGGGCTGATCAATGTCACTTTGATGTCCCTGGGGATCATTCACAAGCCTTTGCCTTTGTTTGGTAATGACTTTGCTATTGTGATTGGTTTGGTTTATGGATGGTTGCCCGACATGGTGTTGCCAATTTACGCCACTTTGGAACGCCTTGACCCAAGTTTGTTGGAGGCAGCGATGGATCTGTATGCCTCTGGGCCTAAGGTGTTTCGACGGGTCATCTGGCCGCTTTCATTGCCGGGGGTCGTAGCGGGGTCGATGCTGGTGTTTATTCCCTCTCTCGGTGCATTTGTGACCCCTGCCATTCTGGGCGGCGGCAAAGCGTTGATGATTGGGAACATCATCAGCAATCAATTCCTGGCCGCTCACGACTGGCCGTTTGGCGCGGCCCTCTCGTTTGTGATGATGGCTGTAATGTTGGCGGCGACATTGGTGTACTTCCGCATGACTTCGGGTGAGGAACGGAGGCAGCTATGAATGCACAGGCGTCTTCTCGGCGGAGCAACATGGCGCGCTTGAAAAAGCGCTTGGCTGAGTTCTCTTTTACCACTTACGGCGTTCTGGGCTATCTTTTCCTTTACTTTCCTATCATCATCCTCGTTGTTTTCTCTTTCAACGATTCTCGCTCAACAGCCTTGTGGGCAGGGTTTAGCACACGCTGGTACGTGGCGATGGCCCACGACCATCAAATCATCCTTTCTTTGTGGAACAGTCTCTTTGTGGCAGTGGTTTCCACCACCATTGCGGTGATTATTGGCACTCTGGCTGCGTTGGCGATGGAGCGGTACCGCTTTTGGGGAAAACTGATGATGGATGCCGTGCTCTATTTGCCCATCATCATCCCTGATATCGCGATGGCGATTATGCTGCTGATTTTCTTTGACGTCAGCGGCATCGGTTTTGAGCCATGGCATGTGAATTTCTTTGGAGTGCATCTGGCTGTGCCTTATTCGGTCATTATCGGCCATGTGGCGTTCAACATTTCGTTTGTTGCCGTGGTGGTGCGGGCGCGGCTGGCGCAGATGGACCAGGTGCTGGAAGAGGCTGCCCAGGATTTGTACGCTGACCCCTGGCGAACATTCTGGCGGGTGACGTTCCCCATGCTGTTGCCGGGCATTTTAGGGGGTGCGTTGTTGGCCTTTACCCTCTCGATGGATGACTTTGTCATTACTTTCTTTACCAGTGGGGCTGGCTTCAACACCTTGCCCGTGCGTGTGTTCGGGATGATCAAGAAAGGCGTTACACCGAAAATCAACGCGGTTTCTACGGTCATGTTGCTCTTTTCGCTGTTGTTGGTTGCTGTTTCTCTGATCTTGAGTCGAGGAGGTGAGGAAGACACGTCAACAAATATCGCACTTTAGTTTGAGAGACCAACTCATTCCTTTACCTTGGAGGAGAAAAGATGATGAAGAAGTCTTTGCGAGTTTCGTTGATCGTGCTTGTAGCCCTGGCGTTGATTTTGGCGGCTTGTGGCAAACAAACGGCTACACCGGCGGCGACCCAGGCTCCGGCGCAAAATCAGGGTGCGCCCGCGGCCACCGAGGCGCCTACCGTTGCACCCCAGGCGGTCCAGCCAGCCAAGCAAATTGTGTTCTACAACTGGTCTGACTATATCGATCCCAAGGTGTACGAGCTCTTTGAGAAGGAAACGGGCATCAAGGTTGTAGAAGACAATTTCTCCAGCAATGAGGAACTGTTGGCAAAATTGCAAGGCGGGGCTAAGGGGTATGCTCTGATTGTGCCGTCGGACTACACGGTCAAGATCATGATCGATCAACACATGCTGGCCCCGCTGGATAAGGACAAAATCCCCAACATGAAGAATATTGCGCCGAAGTTCCGCGATGTTTATTATGACCCCGGCAACAAATATTGTGTACCTTATCAGTGGGGTACGACGGGGATTGGCTACCTGTCCGATAAGGTCCAAAAGCCCGATAGCTGGAGCGTTTTCTTTGATCCCGACCCCAATGCGCCGTGGTATGGCCGCATGACCATGTTGGACGATGCTCGTGAGGCTTTTGCCGCTGCCCTGGTTTATCTGGGTTACGACATCAACACCACTGACGAGAAGCAACTCGAGGAAGCCAAACAAGCGCTGATTCGGGCCAAGAAAGCCCTCTCTGGCTATGACAGCGACACTTACGAAGACCTGCTGGCTTCCGGCGAAAACCTGATTGCGCACGGTTGGAACGGCGATTTCCTGCAGGCGCAAGAGGACAACGAGAACATTGCTTATACCATTCCCAAGGAAGGCGGCGTGATTTGGGTGGACAATGTTTGCATCCCGGCCAGCGCGACCCCTGAGCAGAAAGTGGCGGCCGAGATGTTCCTCGACTTTATCCTGCGCCCTGATATCGGCGCGATGATTTCGGAATACAACTACTACGCCACCCCCAATAAAGCCGCGGAAGCGAAGTTAGACCCCGATTTCCTCCACGACCCCGCCGTTTACCCGCCCCAGGAAGTGATGGACAAATTGCAGTTCATCAAGCCGGTGGGTGATGCAGAAGGTTTGTTCCAGCGGATGTGGGACGAGGTCAAAGCCGCTCCCTAAGGTTTTCACTTACAGGCCCTCTGAGGGAGCGCCACTGCGCGGTCTCAGAGGGCCTTTCTGTGCCCCTTGGTGGCCTGTTGTTTTGTTTTGATGAGGCTTTTCCCATGAAAACCACGCCTTTTTGGCCCGATGATTACCCTCGCCCCCACGATTTGCCGGTGGCGGCCGCACTGCCTTCCCATGTGGATGTGGCCGTGATTGGCGGCGGCTATGCCGGCCTGAACGCCGCCTACACCTTGGCAAAGCATGGTACGTCGGTAGCGGTGCTGGAACAGCACACCATCGGCTGGGGGGCGAGTTCCCGCAACGGTGGCATTACCGGTTGCGGCCTGAAGCAGGGTATGCCCACCATTTTCAAGCGTTATGGCGAAGCGCGTGCCCGCGTGTTTTGGCAAACGTCCCTCGATGCGCTGGAAATCATCAAAGCGCTGGTGCGGGAAGAGGGCGTTGATTGCGATTGGCAGCAGCGGGGCGACCTGTCGGTGGCCTACAAGCCTTCCCATTTCGAGGGCATGAAGGCGCGCGTGGCGTGGCACAAGAAGGTGTTGAACCACGAACTGGTGCTGCTTTCGCGCGACGACCTGCGGGGAGAAATCGGCAGCAGCGCGTATTACGGCGGGGTGCTCGATCCCCATGGCGCGGGGTTGCATCCGGCCAAACTGGTGTTTGGCCTTGCACGGGTGGCCGCCCGCTATGGCGCGCAGTTGTGCGAGCACGCGGAGGTCAAGCGGGTGCAACCTACGGGGCAGGGCTATCTGGTGCATACTTCGCAGGGCGTGCTGGCTGCCCGCGAGGTGGTGGTGACCACCAACGGCTACACAGGCCGCTTCATGCCGCAGGTGCGCCGCCTCATCGTCCCCGCGGGGAGTTACAGCATTGTCACCGAGCCGTTGCCCCCCGACCTGCAACGGGAAATCAGTCCCAAGGGGCGCGTGTTTTGGGATTCCAAATGGTTTCTCAACTATTTCCGCCTCACCCCCGACGGCCGTTTGCTGTGGGGTGGCCGCAACGACCTGAGCACCGATCTGAATTTGCACAAAAGCGCCCGCATTTTGCACCAGCAGATGCTGCGCGCTTTCCCGCAATTGCAGGGCTATGCCGTCACCCACACGTGGACGGGGCAATTGGGCATTCCTTTTGATCTGATGCCCAAGGTGGGACGGCTTCCCCACGGCATTCACTACGCGGTGGGCTTTGGCGGCCACGGCTTGCACATGGCGCTTTACACCGGTCGCGAGGTCGCCCGCCTGTTGCTGGGGCAAATTAGCAGCACGCCTTTTGCGGAAATCCCGCAAACGCGGTACTTCTTCTACCACCACAACCCGTGGTTTATGCCGCTGGTGGCGTATTACTACCGCGCCCGCGATTGGCTTTCGTAAACCATTTCCCCGTAAACCATCGACCGACGTTTCCACCCTATCTCTCGGAGAGTTTCCCATGACGATTCAAGGCAAGAAAACTCACGATCTGTTCGAAGAAGCCAAACGGTATATTCCCTACGGCGTGAACTCCAACTTCCGCTACTGGGGCGACGAAGACACCGTCATCGTGCAGCGCGGCGAGGGTGCTTACATTTGGGATATGGACGGTAAGCGCTACATTGACTACCGCCTTGCCTTCGGCCCCATCATTTTGGGGCACGCGCATCCCAAGGTCAACAAAGCGGTGGCGGAAGCCATCCAGAGCGGCATCCTGTTCGCGTGGACGACGCCTTACGAGGTCAGCCTGGCCGAGCGCATTGTGCGCCTGACCGGTGTGGACAAGGTGCGCCTGACCAACACCGGCTCCGAGGCCACCATGCACGCGCTGCGCATTGCCCGCGCGTACACCAACCGCGAGAAGTTCATCAAGTTCGAAGGCCAGTACCACGGCCAGGTGGACTATTTCATGTTCAGCACGGCTTCCTCGCCGGCGCGGGCGCTGGGTTCCCGCCGCAGCCCGATTTCCTCGCCCACCACGTCGGGCATTCCGCTGGATATCCACCAATACGTCATCAACCTGCCCTTCAACGACTTCGAGGCGGTGGAACGCACCGTGCGCGACAAGTGGGGCGAGATTGCCGCGATTTTCGTCGAGCCTATGCTGGGCAACGCCGCGGGCATCTTGCCGGAACCCGGCTTCCTGGAGCACCTGCGCAAGTTATGTGACGAATATGGCATTGTGCTGGTGTTCGACGAGGTTAAGACGGGGTTTCGTATAGCCAAGGGCGGCGCGCAGGAATACTTCGGTGTAAAAGCCGACCTGGTAACCTACGCCAAGGCTATGGGCAACGGCTTCCCGATTGCCGCCATCGCGGGCAACGAAGAGGTAATGATGACCGTGCAACCCGGCGCGATGGCCCACGGCGGCACGTATTCCGGCAATGTGGTGGGTGCAGCTGCAGCGAATGCGGTGCTGGAAGCCCTGGAAACCGAGCCAGTCATCGAGACCATCTGGCAGCGCGGCGAAGCCCTGATGAAGGGCATTGACCAGATTTTGGGCGAGGAGGGCATTCCTCACGTCGTGACCGGCCTGCCGCCCATGTTCAGCATCATGTTGGGCAGCGATGAAGCGCCCAAGGATTTCCGCGGCTATCTCAAGACCGACGGCGAATTGTACGAGGAAATCGCCATGAACCTGATTGCTGGCGGCGTGATGCCCGATTCCGATGGCCGCGAGCCCTGGTTCCTCTGCGCGGCGCTGAGCGAAGAGGACGTGGCCGAAACCCTCAACGTCTTCCGCGATGCAGTAAAGGCCGCGAAGAAATAGGTGGCGTGTTGGGGCGGCGACGCGCGCCGCCCCCTTCCCCGGCATTTGGAGGTTCCTATGCCCTATGGCTATCACGGCAAGATCTTGCACGTTTACCTCGACGAAGGCCGCCTTGAGGTGGAAACCCCGCCTGAGTCGTTTTACCGCACCTATGTGGGCGGCAGCGCATTAGGCGCGTACTACCTGCTCAAACACACCTCACCCCATGCCGACCCTCTGGGACCGGAAAACACCCTCACCGTGGCCGTCAGCGTGCTCACCGGCGCTTCGTTGGGTGGGCTGAGCCGGGTCACCCTGACGGCCAAATCGCCCCTCACCGGCGCGATCGGCGATTCCGAGTCGGGCGGCTTTTTCCCCGCGGAGATGAAATGGGCGGGCTTCGACGCTTTCGTGTTCCACGGCCAGGCCCCCGAGCCGGTGTACCTGTGGGTGCACGAGGGCGAGGCCGAACTGCGCCCCGCCGGTCACCTCTGGGGCAAGACCACCGGCGAGGTGGAAGACCTGCTCAAAGCGGAATTAGGCGACCCGAAGGTGCACATCATGCAGCCCGGCATCGCGGGCGAAAACGGCGTGCGTATGGCCGCGGTGATGACCATGGCCAACCGCGCCAACGGCCGCACCGGCATGGGCGCGGTGATGGCCAGCAAGCGCCTCAAGGCCATCGTGGTGCGCGGCAAGGCGCGCCCCAAAGTGGCCGACAAGAAAAAACTCGCCGAACTCGCCCGGTGGGGCGGCAAGGCGTTCCCTGAATCCGATGTGTACGGTATGGGGCTGTACGGCACCGCGGAAATCGTGCGTTCCCAGAGCAAGAACGGTGGCCTGCCCACCCACAACTGGGAAAGCGGCACCTTCGAGGGCGCAGAGGCCATCGACGGCAAGACCATGGCTGAAACCATCCTCAAGGAACGCGATACCTGCTACGCCTGCCCCATTCGCTGCAAGCGGGTGGTGGAAGTTACCGAAGGCAAATACAAGGTCGACCCGCGCTACGGCGGCCCCGAATACGAAAGCCTGGCCACCTTGGGCGCGTATTGCGGCATCGATGACCTCAACGCGGTGGCCTATGCCAACCAGTTGTGCGCCATGTACGGCCTGGATACCATTTCCGCCGGCGCGACGATTGCCTGGGCCATGGACGCCTTCGAGCACGGCTACCTGACCACCGCGGACACCGACGGCGTGGAACTGCGCTTTGGCAACGCGGACGCGCTCATCACCATGATCGAGAAAATCGCCCGCCGCGAGGGCTTTGGCGACATCCTCGCCGAGGGCTCGGCGCGCGCCGCGGAGAAAACCGGCCGCGGCCATGAACTGGTGGTCACGGCCAAGAAGCAGGAACTCCCCGCGCACATGCCGCAGGTCAAGCGTTCTCTGGGCCTGATTTACGCGGTCAACCCCTTCGGCGCCGACCACCAGTCCAGCGAGCACGACCCGTCGTACAACTGGTATCCTGAACGCATGGCGCAACTCGGCCTGACCAACCCCCAGCCCAACGACGTGCTCAACGAAGAGAAAGTGCGCTTCGCCTTAGTCACCGAGTGGCTGTATTCCGCCATGGATACGTTCAACGTCTGCCAGTTCGTCTTTGGCCCCTCGTGGCATCTCTACGACGTCAGCCAGTTAGTGGAAGCCATCAACGCCATCACCGGGTGGGATCTGGACATCCCTGCGCTGTTGAAAGTGGGCGAGCGGCGACTGAACCTGCTGCGCGCCTTCAACGCCCGCGAGGGCTTCACCCGGGAAGACGACAAACTGCCGAAAAAACTCTTCCAGCCCCTCAAGGGCGGCAAGACCGATGGCGTCGCGCTTACCCCCGAAGAAATCGAGCAGGCCAAAGACCTTTATTACCAGATGGCCGGGTGGGACGAAAACGGTATCCCCAAGCCCGAAACCTTAGCCAAACTCGGCCTGGATTGGATTGACCTCGGCTAACCGCAGAGACGCAGAGGCGCGCAGAGGCGCAGAGGGAAAGAGCGAGTTGCGGATGGCGAGTTGCGATTTGTGATTTGCGATTCGTTCAATCGGTGCCAATCTGTGCAATCTGTGGAGGTTTCTCTGCGTCATCTGCGGTTTCCCAAAAATCTTCTCCTCTGGAGGCTTTCCCCATGCGAATCGTCGTTTTGGGCGGCGCGGGCAAGATGGGTTCCATTGCCGTCAGCGCCCTGAGCAAAGAAGACCGGGTGGACGAAATCGTGATCGCCGATTTCAACACTCAGGCCGCGCAAGAGGTGGCCGATTACATCGGCAGCCCGAAAATCAGCGTGCAGTACGCGGACGTCAACGACCACCAAGGGCTGGTGGAGGTGCTGCAAGGCGCCGACGCCTGCCTGAACGCCACAGTGTATTACACCAACCTGCAGGTGATGGAAGCCTGCCTGGAAGCCGGGGTGCACTACACCGACCTGGGCGGCCTGTTCCACACCACGCTGAAGCAACTGGAACTCAGCGACCGCTTCGCCGAGCGCGGCCTGAGTGCGGTGCTGGGGATGGGTTCCGCCCCGGGCATCCCTAACATCCAGGCGCGCTACGCGGCCGACCGGCTGGACACCATGGAATACATCCACATCTACGACGGCATTAAGCCCCCGCCGCCGGACGACCTGCGTTTTACCTACGCGGTGCCCACGATTTTGGACGAAATGAACCTGCCACCGATGGTTTACCGCGATGGCGAGTTCGTGGCCGTGGAGCCATTGACCGGCTTCGAGGACTACCAGTTTGCCGAGCCCCTGGGTATCCTGCCCATGCACTACTCGCTGCATTCCGAAGTCGCCACCCTGCCGCGCACGTTCAAAGAAAAAGGCGTGCGGGAATGCTTCTTCAAGATCAACTACTGGGGCATGGCCAAGGAAACCGTCGAGAAAGTGCGCGTGCTGGGCGAATTCGGCTTCAACAGCACCGAGCCGGTGGACGTCAAAGGCACGCCCGTGGTGCCGCGCGATGTGCTGGTGGCCATGATGAAGAAATTCGTGCCCTCGGTGCTGGAATTCCTGGCCCCGCCGAAGAACCAGCCCCCCGACTGGGTAAAAGAAATCGTCACCGAGGTCAAAGGCACCAGGGACGGCAAAGAGGTGGTTTACCGCCTGGGCACGCTGACGGTGAAAGGCGCGCTGCCCACCGGCACCGCGCCCGCCTTAGCCGCCATCTGGCTGGCCGAAGGCCGGGTGCCCGCGGGTGTGCACCCGCCGGAAGCCGCGCTCGACCCGGTGCCGTTCTTCAAGGATTTGGAAAAGCACGGCATCGTCACCCGCGTGACCGTCACCGAGCCGGTCTAAAGGCAACCGTCAGGGCTTCCCCGTGGGGCGGGGCAGTGTCCCGCCCTGCAGGTGCCCCGATGTGCCATCCCCTCTGGAGGAAAAGCATGAGCGCATCTCCTCTCGAACACCTTTCCCCCGTCTGGACCCACCTGACGGAAATTCAGCCGGTGCGCGCCGAGCGGATTTACCTGTACGACGCCGAGGGCAACCGCTACATGGATTTCACCTCGGGCATCGGCGTGACCAGCACCGGCCATTGCCACCCGAAAGTGGTGCAGGCCATCCAGCAGCAGGCCGAAAAACTGATTTTTGGCCAGATGAACATCGTCATCCCCCCGCCCGCGATGGCGCTGGCCGAGGGGCTGAACCGCGTCACCCCCGACCCCATCGACACCTTCTTCTTCTCCAACTCCGGCGCGGAGGCGGTGGAAGCCAGCGTCAAACTCGCCCGCCAGGCCACCGGCAAGCGCAACATCATCGTCTTCCAGGGCAGTTTCCACGGCCGCACCGCCCAGACCATGGCGATGACCACCTCCAAATACATCTACCGCCACCACTACCAACCCCTGCCCGCGGGTGTGTTCGTCGCCCCTTACCCCTACGCCTACTTCTACGGCTGGGATGAGGAAACCACCACCGACTTCTGCCTGAAGCAACTGGACTACCTGCTGCACGGCCAGACGCCCCCCGACGAAACCGCGGCTTTCATCATCGAGCCCGTGCTGGGGGAAGGCGGCTACGTGCCCGCGCCCGCGGGCTTCCTGCAGGCCCTGCGGAAGTTGGCGGACGATTACGGCATTTTGCTGATTGCCGACGAGGTGCAGTCGGGGTTTGGGCGCACAGGCAAATTCTGGGCCTTCGAGCACGCGGGCATCGTGCCGGACATTGTGGTGATGGCCAAGGGTATGGGCAGCGGGATGCCGATTTCGGGCATTGGCGCCAGCCGGGCGCTGATGGAAAAGTGGGAACCCGGCACTCACGGCGGCACGTACGGCGGCGGGGCGGCGGTTTCCTTAGCCGCCGCGGTGGCGACGTTAGACGTGCTGCAAAGCGAAGGGCTGGTGGAAAACGCCGCGGCGCGCGGCGAGCAGTTGGTGGCGGGCTTGAGGGCCATTCAGGCGAAGCACGGCGTGATAGGGGATGTGCGCGGGCTGGGGTTGATGGTAGCAACGGAATTTGCGGACGCGGCCACCGCCAAGGCGGTGCAGAAAGCCTGCCTGGAGGAAAACCTGCTGCTGCTGACGTGCGGGACGTATGGGAATGTGATTCGGTGGATTCCGCCGCTGGTGGTGAAGGAAGAAGAGGTTGCGGAAGCGCTGAGCATCTTCGAGCGCGCGGTGGCAGCGGTGGGGTAGTGAAAGATCGCATTGGTATGTGCTGGTTTTGCCAGTGACGCGTTGTTCGCTTAAACGGGGAACAGGGGGTGAGAATGGAAACACCAGGCGGTGCTTTTGCACCGCCTGGTGCTTTTGCGTTTGTGGGCCGACGTTTTGCCACCGCCAGGATTTAGGCCAGGGGGGCGCATGGCGAAAGGGCAGCCAGGGCTTAGTTTCAGGCAATGATTTCCCACCCTCGCTGGATGGCGGTCTGCCGCAGCGCTTCATCAGGGAAAACAGCGACAGGATGCGTGACGGCTTCCAGAAGCGCCAGGTCGGTAATGGAATCGGCATAGGCCCAACTGTCTATCCAGTCGGCAGGAAGGCCGTGCGAGCGTAAGTAGGCCCGGGCCTGGATGAGTTTCTGTTTGTTGAGTGTCGGGGGTGGGATCACGCGCCCGGTGTAGCGGCCATCCACAATTTCAAAGCGCGTGCCCACGGCATGGGGCACGCCAAGATGGCGGGCGATGGCGGCCACCAGCGGGAGAGGGGCAGCCGATACCAGGACGACCGTATCGCCGCGTGCCAGGTGTTCTTTCAGCCGGGCGCGCACGGGCGCGTGCCAGGTGCCTTCCAGGTAATGCTGTGCTATCCAATCACCGATGGCAGCGGCTAAGGCTTCGCTTTCGCCCCGCAGATACCATCCTAAGTCCGCTGACCAGCGGCGGCGGAACGGCTCTTCGCCGAGCAATCCGGCCTTCCGCAAGAAATAGAGGGGGTAGTGAACAGCGAGGTAAGCCCAGTGGGTGCCGCGTTTCTGCTTACGGGTTTTGAAATATGCCATGAGCCCGCCCCACACATGGGCTGACGTCAGGGTACCGTCGATATCAAAAAATGCCAGGGCCATTGATGCCACCTTTCCGTTGGAATGCTACCCCAGTTTAGCACAAAATGCTGACGAGAGGGCTGCTGCGGTTTGGCCTGGCAGCGAGGAAATGGCTTCTTTAGACCTGAGCAGCGAATGAGCCCGTTGAGCGGAGATTGCGGAGCAATCGCCACGGAAACGCACTGTTGGCAGCGTTTCGTGCTTCGACTTCGCTGCCGTCGGTTGCTCCGCTCAGCAGGAAACGCTGCCAGAGATATTATCTGAAACTGAGGTTCTTTACACAATCTTGACCTTCCGTTGATGAGAACATCACGGGCCGCCGCTATACTGGGGGCAGTTGAGAGATATTCATCCTTTCAGGAGGTTTTGTATGAACAGGACACTCAAGGTAGTTTTGGTGGCAGTGGGGGGTGTGATGCTGTTGGCAGCCGCTTTTGTGGCGGGTGCCTGGGCTATGCGCGGGGCTTCAACATCTTCGCCTGCTGCGGCCACACAGGAAGGCGCCGCTGCTGGACGGCGGGGCAATGGCAACATGCAGGGCAACGGCTCGGCTCAAGGGCAAAATGGTAACGGCGCAATGCGAGGCGAGAATGGCTCGGCGATGGGCAGCAATGACGAGATGGAAGGCAATGGCCCCACCGCCATGGGTAGCGGCAATGGTGGCATGATGGATAGCGATGACGAAATGATGGGCAATGGCTACGGCAACGGTGGCGCGATGATGGGGGGCGGCTATGGCAATGGCGAGATGATGGACGCCTATGCTTCCAATCCAGAAGCCCAACCGCTGACCCTACCCGAAGCCCAAAGCGCAGTGGAAGCCTATTTGCAGCGTTTAGGGAACCCTGATTTGCAACTTGGCGAGGTCATGATTTTCGACAACCACGCCTATGCGGAAATCATAGAGAAATCGACCGGCGTTGGTGCTATGGAAGTGCTGGTTGATCCGGCCACCCGCACGGTTTACCCCGAGCCGGGGCCCAACATGATGTGGAACCAGAAATACGGCCGGCGCGGCAACGGTGGCATGATGGGCTACGGCGCAGCAAGCACGACCCCTACGGCTGACATGCCCATCACCCCGGCAAAAGCACGCCAACTGGCCCAGCAGTTCCTCGACCGTAATTACCCCGGTGTGCAGGTTGCAACAGAAGCCGACCCCTTCTACGGCTATTACACCTTGCACACCTTGAAAGACGGTCAGGTGATTGGCATGTTGAGTGTCAACGGCTACACGGGGCAGGTTTTTCTGCACACCTGGCACGGCAAATTCATCACGATGAGTAACGAAGCCCACTGAGGCTGATAGAAGCAGGTTCGTTGGTTTATCCGACAAAAGCGCACCGGCCGAGAGGAAGCAACCCTCTCGGCCGGTGACCGCGCTGAGGAAACAGGGGGAAGCGGGTGGAAAGCTACTTTGTGACATCCAGAACGGGAATACCGAAGAAATAGGTGGAGTCGTACCGTAAGGTGATTTGGGAATGCCCGTGGATGCGCACGGTGTCGCAGATGATTTGCAAAATTCCTTTAGTGTCCGGGTCGTCATCGGAGGGGTAGGAGGAATCGTCGGGGCTGACGCCTTCGTGCCCTCCAATCATGCAGCGCGCATGCCCGCCGTGATACCGGGAAACCGGCCCGGGGGCGTAGATAGTGCCCCTCAACACGATGGCACCCTTGCCGGTGATTTTTACGTAACCGGGGTTCTCAGGGGGAAGGTAAAAGAGCATGCCGCCCCACCGGTTTCCTGCAGCATCAACGGCCTGGGAAGAGCCTTTTAGCGGGGCTTGTAAGTTCACCTCGGCATGATGGATTTTGACCGAGCCTGAGTGGAGGTAGAAAAACACGCCCTGACCTGTCACTTCCACAGGGCCTGCATGTGTGTCGTGTGATCCCTCGTGCTCGCCGCCGGCGTGGTCGCTGCCGGAAATCTGCAAATCTCCGTCGAGGCAGTAAATACCTGGCTCGAACACAGCGTTGCGGTTGACGTGAATGCCACGAGGGTAACGACCGGGCCAGTAGTGGCCGTTTTCGTAACGCCCTTCTTGCGCGCACACGGGGGTGGGCAGTTGAGGCAATATCATGTGCGGATATCCCCCTTCGGGAAGGGGCGTGATGCTGATGCCGCCGCCGCCGTGCCCGCCGATGAAGTAACTGCGCTCGCCATCGGCGACGGTGTGAATGTAATCGGCCGTAACGGCGCTGCCGGGGTGCCCTTTAGCAAACAAGGCCACGCAGGCGCCGTGGCTGCCACCGCCTCGTCCTGAGGATGCAGTGGCGTCGGTGTTGCTGAAGATGCCGCCTTCGACATTCAACCAGCCCCCGTGCCCTAAGTGAATGTTAATTGCATTGCAGGCGTGCTCGTTCGTGGCCGCCAAGGCGTAGCCGTAAGCGATCTCTCGTTGAGGTGTGACCTTTACCTGGGCTGAGGCCTCGACCGGGATGGGGGTCTTCCGTACCACGTTAATGAAGGTACCTATGATGTTGGTTTTGACGGTGACGTCTACATAATACATTCCGTCTTTCTGCGTGATGGTGATGTCGTTAGCCGTCAGGGTGAAATCGTTATCGGCGGCGCGTCGGATGGCGGCCTGTTTGGCTTGTTGAATATCGCTGGCGCTGACGCCGTCTCTTTGCTGGGCGATGACCAGCGCTGCAGCCCTTGCCGCTGCATCTGCGGCGTTTTGGGCGCGCCGTTTAGCGGCAAAAAGGCGCCCGCCGTCGATGCCCAGCCCCGCCATGGCCAACAGCCCCACCAGGCTCAAAGCCAACAGAACGAGTGCTTGTCCTTGCTTGCCTCGAGAGAACATTTTGGACCTCCGGATAAGCCACCGTCCGCCATCAGCGACAGGGCGGACGTAAAATTGTTTGCACAGCCTCGCCAGTGATGTGGATTTCGCCACTGGGTGCAAAGAGCGTGGAAAAGGGGAAAATGAGCGGGAGCGTCATTTTGACCTGCACTTTGATGCCGTTACCCGCGCAGGCTGCGCCCTGGTAGATCACCGCCACTTCCACATCATTGGTGCGCGTCAAGAGCGAGCCCGCGCTTTCCAGGGTGCGCTGCCGAATGCCCGCCTCGTCTTGGGGGTATACCGTGCCATAGGCAACGCCTTCCTGGGCTGCATCGCTCAAAATGGCATGGTACATCAGGGCTCGTCCTACGTCTAAGAGCCCACCTGCCACCAGGAAAAGCACCACGACGAAAAGCGCGAATTCCAACAATGCCTGCCCCTGGGTAGGCCGGGGCCGGCTGCGTGTGCGGTGTTGAGAGGATGGGGCAGTAAGGTGTTGGAAAATCATTCGTCACTGCCTTCTTAGTCGAGAGGGACGTTTCGTAGGATGGTGCGCGCGGCAGAGGCGTGGAAGGTCAGGTTGACCGTGGGGAAAAGGGGAACCCAGGGGCGGTAGTGCCCGGTGACTGAAACAATGATTCGGTCGCCCAGTGCAACCGAGGCAGGGGGACAGGTAGCGAAAACGGTGGTTCCGGGGCCGTGGTCGTATGTGATAGTCACGTCAGCAGCGGTCATGTTGGCCAGACGGCCAATGCGCAGGGCTGTTGCCGTGATGCCTGTGCAGTCTTGATAGCGAGGCACGTTGGCGTCGTCCGCCCCTGGGCCGATAGCGTCACCATAACGGGCGGCCTCCCTGCTGGCGGTAATGGTGGCTGCATACACGGTGATGAGGTGGCCGAATTCGATGATGCCCATGACCACGGTGAATAGCAGCAGAAATACCAGCGCGAACTCCACCAGCGTTTGACCAGCGCGCAGGGCACGTCCCTGCCTGTTAAGCCGTCGGCCAGGTTGTTGCATTGGTTCATCCACCTGTGAAGATAATTTCGCTTACGTCTTTCCTCGTCTCCTTAAACGCTGCTTTGTGGCTTTTTTGTTACACCCGCCACCCTATTCAACCAAAAAGCCCTCGCTGAGCGAGGGCTTGCTCGACCGCCATAGTGATAGGGGGGCCATCAAGGTCGGCCGCTATGCCCTTGGTTATTATTCCCATGATCGCCGTTGCCGTTGTTGCCCTTGCCGCCATTGCTGTTGCCGCTGTTGCCGTCGTCGCCATGGCTGTTACCGCCATTGTTGCTGTTGCTGTTGTTGCTGTTGTTGCTGTTGCCGCCGTTGCTACTGTTGTCGTTGCCCTTTTCCTTCTGGCTGGGCGGCACACACTGGTTTTGCCCGTGGCTGTGGCCATCCGAGACACATGTTGCGGTTGCCGCGGGGCGTGGCTGGTCATCACTGGCAGTTGGTGTCACGGTTGGAGTGGCCGTTGCCGGGGGAAGCGGCGAAGGCGTGGCTCCTCCGTGAGCACGATTTTCGCCGCCCAATGTAGGGGTGGCTTCAGGAACGCCTTGAGGCTTGCTCGCCGCTTGCCAGAGGACGCGATGGGCCCGCATAGCCTGTTGCCACGTGGTATCAGGGGTGTCGGCATGGAGTGCTTCCAATTGATGCGCTTGCTCTGTCAGGGCATGAACCAGCACAGGGCGCAACGCCTCCTGACGAGGGGGGGGCAATGCAGCCCACTGCCGGGCTACCTCTTCCAGCGCCCCGGCGTAGAGAGCCATGCTTTGCTCCTCGGCCTCACGCCAATGCCGTTGCTGCGCTAAGGTGGCTTCTTCTAAACGTCGGTGGGCCAGCCGTAATGTCAATGTCAGCCGGTCTGCCGGGTCGGTGGTGAGGGCGTATTGCACCTGCTCTCCCACGCGCTTCAGGGGATAAGCCCATTCGCCGGGTAAGGCCTGGGCCGCGGCCAGGCTGGTCTGCCAGGAAAGCACTACCAGCACCAGCAAAGTCACTGCAACCACAACAGGCCGGAGCGCGCGCGGGGGCACCCGGCCTTCCCACAACCGCCGGAGAGGGTGAGAGGGGGGGTGACTTCGCTCGCGTGCATCCAATGCCGGCAAGGGTGGCGGCGTCCAACGCGCTGCCGCCGCTTCCAGCGTGGGGCGGGCCTCTTCGCGCAGCCAGTCCGCGGCCTCGAGAGCCGCTTGCACTTCGGGCAACGCCGCGCGCGGCACCTGCGCCAACGCAGCGTTGAGAGATTCCCCGCGCTCCACGGCTTCCAGCACGAATGCTACCCAAAAATCGCTTTTCGTTTCCATCTCACCATCCAAAACGCCGGAGGGGGCGTAAAAGTTACACTTCAGGTCTTTAAAGGTCAGGTTTTAAGTGTTCCCGCAGGGCTTTGAGGGCTCGAAACTGCAACACTCGCACCGCGCCTTCCGAGCGTTCCATCGCACGCGCTGTTTCACGCACCGACAGGCCCTCGATGAAACGCAACAAAAGCACTGTGCGGTAGTCGGACCGCAGGTGCTGGAGGGCCTCATAAGTGTCGTCAAGGGCCTGTTGGCGGGCAATAAGTTCATTGGCCAATTGAGTGGGGTAGGTCAGGGATTCTATGGTGTCTTCATCGACCAACACTTCCGGTGGGCGGCGCTGGCGGCGGCGGTGTCGGTCGGTGGCAATGTTGCGGGCAATGCGGAACAACCACCCCCGAAAACGGCCTTCTTCACGGTAACGCCCCAGCGCCTGCCAGACGCGCAGAAAAGTATCGTTGACCATTTCTTCGGCCAAGCGCTCGTCGGCTGTGTAACCGAGGAAGAAGGTGAACAAGGCGCGGGCATAGCACTCGTATAGCGCCTGGAACGCGGTAGTATCCCCCGCCTTGGCTCGCTGCAACAGCAAAGGGGTGGAAGGAGAACAAGGGTCTTCGGTGGTGGAGGGCGTGGTGGGCATGGTGGGGGAGGGAGGAGAACGTCAGCAGGTGGAATTGTGCGCGGCGTAGTGTTGCAAGTATTTTACCTGCAAAATGCCTGGTGAAATGGGGAATCAGGGGCAGAACGCCCTTTTGTGCTTGTTGGTTTGCCACTGGCGGTATAATGAGGTTGCAACTTATTCCCGTCGCTGCTGCTCATGGGAGGCCCCGTGACGAATCTTTCTTCTTTGCCAGAGTGGTTTGCCCGCGTGCAGGCTGCCCAAGAGAGGCTGCAAGGTCACGCCCATCGCACGCCGGTGATGACTTCCCGCACTCTCAACGCGCGCGTGGGGGCGGAGGTGTTCCTCAAATGTGAGAATTTCCAGCGGGTGGGGGCCTTTAAGTTCCGGGGAGCGTTCAACAGCATTTCGCGCCTGTCGGAGGAGGAAAAAGCCCGAGGCGTCATCACTTACTCTTCCGGCAACCATGCTCAGGCGGTGGCGTTGGTGAGCCGTTTGTTGGGGGTCAAAGCGGTGATTGTCATGCCTGACAACGCGCCGGCCACCAAACGCGCCGCCACTGAGGGTTATGGAGCGACCGTAGTTGCCTACGATCCGGCGACGGGCTCTCGTGAGGCCATTGCCAGGGAACTTGCAGCCCGGCATGGTTATACTCTCATTCCGCCTTTTGACCACGAAGATGTCATCGCGGGGCAGGGCACGGCGGCGCTGGAGTTGTTGGAGGAAGTGGGGGCACTGGATTGGCTGTTGGTGCCATGCGGTGGCGGGGGGCTGCTCAGCGGTTCGGCGATTGCAGCGAAGAGCATGGCGCCGAACTGCCGCGTCGTGGGCATTGAGCCTGCTGTGGCCGACGATGCCACGCGCTCCTTCCGCACGGGCCGTTTGCACACGGTGCACAATCCGCCTACCATTGCCGATGGTACGCGCACTTCCTCTTTAGGGAAATTGACGTTCCCGTTGGTGTTACGCTATGTGGATGATATGCAAACGGTTTCCGAGGAAGCCATTATGGAAGCCGTACGCTTTTTGTTTTACCGCATGAAGCTCGTTGTAGAACCCTCAGGGGCGCTGGGCCTGGCTGCGCTTTTGAGCGGCGCGGTCGTTCCGCGTGGCAGGGTAGGGGTGCTCTTGAGTGGGGGGAACATTGATGCGGCAACCATGCGGAGGATTTTGGCGACGTAAACGCGAAAGTTTTGGGTGGGGCGCGCGGTTTTTGTGCAATGTGAAAGGGGCGGCGTTTTGAGCCGACAATCGCGAATTTCTTTCTGATGCGTATGGAAGCGGTTCCCTGCTCACACGTATTTCACCGAGGTTCCGGTGGATATGGAGAAGGGGAGGCTTTTCTCGGCGATTTCTGGTATAGCCTTGAAACCGGCAAGAAAATCGGGAAGTACACACCGCCCGCGGATTGTGGTGGGTATGGCCCGGTTTCGCCAGGTGGGAAACTGCAGTTTTTGCCGGGATATGGGAGGTTTGCAGCGGTAGGGTAGTGTAAGGCTGCGGGCTTTTGGCTTAGGAAGAAGAGTCGCTTGAGCGCCTTTACATGCTTTTGATAAGTGATATTATCAAAAACATTGTGTTTGTGGCCTCAAAATGCTATAATCAGCACTATGAACCTTTCTCCTGAAGGAGCCTCCGTGCCTGCGCCGCAGTCCAAAGTGCCAAAAGTAGAGGCTGCTGCCTCTACGCCGCCGCCGGGTCCCACCGTGGCAGAGGCGCTCGCGGCGTACCTCGATAGCGTTGCTTTGGCCCGTAGCGCGAATACGGCGCGCACGTATCGCAACGCGGTGCGGGCTTTCCGCCAGATGTTGGAAAACCGCGGCTTGCCTCCTGCTGAAACGCCGATCACCGCCTTGCCCGAAGATGCGGTGGCGTGGTTCGCTGCGGACCTCAAAGGCATGGCCCCGGCCACTGAGCGGCTTTACCTGACAGCCATTGCGGGGTTTTTCGCATATCTGGCGGCTGAGAACCTGGCAGCCGTCAATTTGCCAAGGGTGCGTTTGCTGATTCGACAGCGCGGACGACGTACCGGCATTCGGCTGCCCCAGTTCCCGCGCGAGGCTATCGAAACAGCGCTCACCTATGCGAAATCCCTTGTGGATCGTGCTGCGCAGGAAGAAGACCCCGCCGCGCGCCTGCGTGATCTTCGCGATCGCGCTTTCCTTCTCACACTGGCCGATACCGGGCTGCGTGTGCATGAAGCCTGCGCGCTGCGGCGCGGCGACATTGACTGGCACGAAGGCCGCGCCGTCATCATCGGCAAGGGCGACAAGCAGGCAATTGTGCGGTTTTCTCGCCGGGCCTTGCGGGCGCTGCAGGATTACCTTCAAGCCCGCAGCGCCCTCGATGGTGCTTCCGGCCGCCCTTTGCGTTCTTTGCCTCTCTTTGCTCGCCACGATCGCGGCGCGGGTAAAAAGGTCTTGCCTATCAGCACGGCCACAGGCCGCAACATTGTGGCCCGTCGGGTGCGGGAAGCCCTGGGCCCTGAAGCAGCGGGAACCATTACGCCGCATTCCTTCCGGCATTATTTTGTGACTGCTGTGCTCATTGGCAGCGGCGGTAACCTCAAACTGGCGCAGGAACTTGCCCGGCATAGCAACATTGCCGTGACCCAGCGTTACGCTCACCTTTCTGATGACGAACTCGACCGGGGCTATTACCGCATTTTCGAGGAAGGCCGGGATGAGGCAGGTTGAGCCTGTGCCCTTGGGGGTTTTCTGGGAATGCGATGTGTGTGGCTTTCGCTATGTGGAAGCGCCTTTTCGTGAGCCGCCGCGTGGCGATCGTTGCCCACGCTGCGGCGGGCGTGCTCAGATTGCGGCGATGGTGCCTGCTCCACGGCGGGAAAATGCCAGCCCCTCCCCTCCCCCACCGGCCAGCCCTCGGTTGGCCGTATTGCTTGATAATGTCCGGTCGGCTTACAACGTCGGTGCGGCTTTTCGCACGGCCGATGGCGCGGGTGTAGAACGCCTTTATCTGGCTGGAATTACCCCTACTCCTCCCCACCGCGGTGTGGTCAAGACGGCGTTGGGGGCTGACCAGCGGGTGCCGTGGCAGGCTTATCCCAACAGTGTGCGCCTGGCGGCGATGCTTCAGGCTGAGGGGTGGGCGTTATGGGCGTTGGAAACTGCGCCAGCGGCGGTTTCGCTCCCCGATTTATTGCAGGAGGCAATGCCTGAGCGGGTACTTGTGGCGGCGGGGAATGAAGTGGCTGGGCTTGACCCGGCGTTGCTGGCACGGGCGGATGCGGTAGTGGCGTTGCCGATGTGGGGCATGAAGCGATCGTTGAATGTGATCTCGGCGCTGGCGGTGGTCTTGTATGGGGTGAGGTTGTTTGGGTAGCGGGGTGTTGGTGTTTGGTGGGGGTGGTTGTGTGGGGTTGTTGATTGATTAAGTGGCTATACGCAACGCCCTTTTTAAGGTGTTAAGGCGCTGAAGTTGCCGTAGGGGTTGGTGTCGGTGTGAGTGTTGGTGTTGGTGTTGGTGTTGGTGTCGGCACAGGGGACGACGTGGGCGTGGGTGTGGCTGTCGGAAGCGCCGTAGGCGATGGCGTCGGCGAAGGCGCGCCTGTCGGCGTCGGCGTGGCGGTTGCCGTGGCACCATTATCGCCAGGCGTAGGCGTGAACGTGGGCGTCGGGGTAGGCGTAGCCGTCGCCTCAGCGCCAGGCGTGGGGGTAAAAGTCGCGGTTGCAGTTGGCGTGGGCAGCAGGCCCTGGAACACCAATCGAGCGGTATTATTTTCCGGCCACAAATCGGTCACACTCGAACTTCCCTGTACGACCACCTCCATCTCCGATGCCACAACCGCCCCTATCTCCACCGCCAGGGCCACTGTAACCGTTTCCTCCGGCAGCAGGCCTTCCCACTGGCAAACCACGGCAGGTGGACGGTCCACAGCCGCGTCGCCTTCATCCCACTGGCAGATCGACGCCCCATCCTCTCTCTCCCCCACTACACCCACAAACCGCAGAGGCTCAGGGAGCGACACCCGCGCCACGACCTGCGAAGCCCGGGAAGGCCCTTGATTGCTCACCGTGAGCACGAAGGCTCTTGCTTCGCCCGATACCAGTTCACCTTCCCCGGCATCTTCCAGCGCCACGGCCAAATCGGCCTGGGGCGACAAGCCCACCGAGGCTTCCAGCCGATTGTTGCTCTGGTCAAAGTCCTCCTCCACCGCCACAGCCTCTGCAGCCAGCACCACCTCACCCTCAGCGTCCGGCAACGCGCGGACGGTGGCCACCAGGTCAGCCGTCGCGCCAGAGGGCAACGCTTCCAGCGTGCAGGCCCAGCCCTCGCCATCCTGTTCACATTGCCCTTGCGAGAGCGTCACCGCCTCCACCGCCACCGTTTCCGGGAAGTGCAGCGCCACTTTCACATCCGTGGCCGCCTGCGGGCCTGCGTTCCGCACCTTGAGGGGCCATTGCCATGTCGCGCCAGGCACAGCCGTAGGCGGGGCTTCCCCAAGCACCTGCACGTCAGCGCCGGCGATCACCGCTAAAGTGGCCTCAGCCGTGTGCCTGGGCCAGGAAGGGGCCTCCTCGGGCGGCGATACTGCTGCCAGCAGCCGCAGTGTGGTTGGCTCGGCCGGTGCCTGCGCCGTCACCCGCACCGTCACCACAGCACCAGGCTCCACCGCCCCCAAGGAGCATTGCAAGCCGCCTTCCGACGCCAGTGCGCACGTGCCCTGGGAAGGCGTTGCCGAGCGCAGCACACCGCCCGCGGGCAGGCTGCTTTCCAGCACCACCGCCTCAGCCGGCAGCACCCCCGCATTGCGCACCGTGACGATGTAGTCAAAATCGGCATTGGGGGCCACGCGCTGCACCTCGGGCTGCACCGCGACCTTGAGCGCGCTGCCTTCTTCTACGGCCACCAGGGCCGTGGCAGCATTGTTGTCAGGCTGCGGGTCTGCCGTGGTCGCGGTCACCTCGCCCTGCACGGCCATTGCTCCCCCACTCGCCGCTTCGGCATCCACAACCACCTCAACGGTCGCTTTGGGAGCAAGGGAGGCCACGTTGCAAGCCACCCGATTTTCGGCAGGCTGAAGCACGCACGTTCCTTGGGAAGACGCCGCCTGCTGCAGCCGCGTCCCTGCCAGCCAGGCGGCTTGCAACACCACTTCTTCGGCCAGCGAGGGGCCCTGATTCTGCACGGTCAGGGTATAGCGCGCGGTTTCCCCTGTGATGACCTGTGCAGGCGCTTTCAGCGCCAGGGCCAGGTCGGCCTGGCGTTCACAAGGCAGCAAGAGCACAATATGATTGTTTTCCGGCTGAGGGTCGCGCTGTAACGCCGAGACTGTCACCTCGCCCGCGAGTTCGCCGTCCAAACTCACCTCAGGCAGCAACGTCAAAGCCAAAACCCGGCGCTCCCCCACAGGCAAGTCGCCCAAAGCGCAAGTCAGTTGCCTTTCCTTGGATGTGCATTCCAGCCCCGCGGGCATCTGGCTCACCGCCACCCCCTGCGGCAGTTCCACCGTCAGGCGCACATCCCACGCGTCTTGAGGGCCGCGATTGAACACTTCCAGAACGTTATCAAAAGGCTGCCCGGCCACCACAGGCGTTTCCGGGCTGTGCTGCTGCACTTCCAGGTCCACCCGCGCGCGCTCAATCAGTTGCTGACGCGCTTCCGGGGAAGGCATGAAGCCATCGGCCGTTGAGGGAATGCCATCCACACTATGAGGATGGCACGTCAGGCAATTTTGGCCGGTAAAATCGAAATGCCCCAAATGGTCAGCCCCGCCGGGGTGCCTGAGCGTTCCCACCGCCTCGTGGCAGACCACACACAAACGGCTGTTCGCCGGGCTTTCGCCATCGTCGAAAGAATGCTTTCCCGTGGTACCCTGAAAAACCACCGGGCCCAAGCGCACACGCTGCGAATGAGAAAAATGCGGCAAAATCAATTCAGTGCGAATGTCTTGCGCATTGCTGGAGCCGTGCGGGTCGTGGCAGGCCGTACAGCCGATGCGGAAAGCAGGTTTGTGGTGCGAGGCGGCGTCGCCCTCGTTTTCCCCAAGCGGGGCCATATTGCCGTGGGCCGAAACTACCGCCACTTGTGTTGCCCCCGTGCCGTTATGGCAAGTGTAGCAAAACTGCTCATCGCTGCTCATCGGCACAATGGCAGGGTTGACCCTCCCCCCACCGCCCCCGCCGCCGGTAATCAGAAGATAGGCGCGGCGCGCGGTGTGGCTCCGATGGCAGGAAGCACACGCGTCGGTCGTCGGCGGATACGGCCCCTGATGCGGGCCCTGAAGCAAGACCGTTGCCCAGCCCGTCAGGGTAGGCCACATCAACAGGAAACCACAAGCCAGCAGGAACGCCGCGAACAGCCCCCTCTTTCCTCGGCGGCGCCATGCTCTCGGCCATGTTGTGAGAGGACGTCGGGGCCCCATAGAAGCACCTCCTTACTACTTGTCGTGGCACAATTCGCAGGTGCCGCGATTGTCAACCCGCAAAAGCGCACTGCGCGCATCGCCGCTGGGGGCACTGCTGCCGTTCGGCCAGGGCACTTCACCAGCAGCCCCTCCCATGTGCGCCGGTGAGCCGTGGGCCACATGGCAGGTCAGGCACGAAAGGGGTTCGTGCCGGTAGTCTGGGTTGCCGGTGGCCGGAGGGCCGCCGTGCATGTTGTGACAACCGCAGCCAGAGCCTACCGAAATATGCCGGTAAGTGTAGATGCCATCGCCGCTGCTGGTATGACCGCTCCCAGCCGCCGCGAGGTATCGGTCGTGGCAACTGGCACACCAGGAAGCCATATTGTGATAGAGATTGCTGTCATAGCCCTGCCCAAAATATTTTCCGTCTGAGGCGTCGATGGTGTATTGCTTCGGGTCTTCATCACTCAAAACGACCGTGCTACTGCCCGATTCCAGCGGCGTAGGTCGTAACAGGCGGTAAGTGGCGCTGTTGCCGCCCCCCGCGCCACCATGAGGGTCATGGCAAGAAATACAAGCCAGGCTGATGGTTTCACCAGCCCCCGAGCCAATATCGCCGCTGCCCCAGGCAATGCCGTTACTACCATCCATGAGGTGCGCCGAAGTCACCGTTTGCGGCGCTGTGATGCCCGCCCAGGCCGTATCCATGCGGGCATATTGAAACCCGCCGCCTTTCAAGCCACGGTTGACCACGCCTTCCGTGCCGCCCGCAGCCGTGCGTTGCAGATAAACGCCATCCATCACATCAGTATCAGCGCCTGTCCCGGCAGTGCCGTGACAGGTCAGGCACAAGGCCGTACTCGAACTGGCAACCAGCAGGTTGCTTCCCTGGGCTGTATGCGCCCGATGACAACCCGCGCAAGCATCGGTGGTGGCCGTATAGTTGCCGTGGGGGCCGTTGTCAGCCCACGCCAACTGCCATGCGCCGAAGGTCACCCCTGCCCAGAACAGCAGTGCAAGGGTCCATCTCCATCCCTGTCGTATCATCTCACCCCTCCCAGGATGTGGCTTCCCCCGCGGCTCGAAGCCGCAGAGGAAGCCACGAAGGCTTTTGCATCGGCCGCCGTGCTTATTTCTGGTGACAAACCTCGCACACGCCGCGGTTATCCAGGCGCAGCAAGGCACTGTCGCTGGTGTTCGACGCCGTAGCCAGGGTGCTCATGGTGGCCGAGGTGCCGTGCGAAAGATGGCAGGTCTGGCAGGCCACAGTATCCGTGCCGGCGAGCGGCAGCGTGTAGCCGCCGTAGCCCGTGGTTTCAGGATTCACGTTGCCGCCATAGTTGTAAGCCATATCAATACGGTGGGCATAGGTGGAAACATCGCCACCATAATCAGTGTTGCCGCTGCCATCGTCGGCATTGTTCGTACCACTGTTAGCGCGCGTGACATGATACGCACCGTGGCAGGCCACACACACATTGCTGACATCGGCAGGCCACTGTTCGGTGTCGTAATCTTTCGCGCTCTCATCGACTTGCGAAACGCTCACCGTATGCCCCGCGATGTTCGACTTGATAATGCGGTAATTCGACGAACCATGCGGGTCGTGGCAAGAAGCGCACGACAAATCTTCGGGAAGATCAGCCGTGCTGCCCCGGGCTACGCCATAGCCCCAGGCCGCTCTGATGCCAGCGTTGACGTTGTGGGCTGAAGTCACAGAGGCCGATTTGTAATTCACGAACCCACCGCCCAACAGCGGGCTGTTGTCGGTCGTGTTGGCCTCACCGCTGGTGCTGCTGCTGCGCGTCGAGAGGAAATACCCATCTTCGACATTGGTATCAGCACCTGTGCCTGCAGAGCCGTGGCACGACATGCACAGGCCGTACGTTGTGCTCGAGGTCAACAGATTCGCCCCTTGCGCCGTGTGGGCCCGGTGGCAACCCGCGCACGCATCGGTGGTTGGCGTGTAGCCACCGTGCGGGCCGCCGTCGGCCAAAGCCGTTCCGGTCAAAAACAACACCAACCCCACGACCACAAAAGGCACGAGCCATTTCCATCGTAGTTTCATTGCTTGCTCCTTTCCAGCGCATCATCAGGGGACGAGACAAAAGGCGTACAAAACTTCTTTATCAGGGCGGTCTTCCTACACGCATGTGCACCTCCTCCGAGAAAATGATGGCCTGGCGAGGCAGATAGCCCTCGCTCAATAAGACCAAACCTGCACCCGATTGTTGGCGCGGTCGGCAATGTATAGCCTGCCGTGCGCATCAATGGCAATATCGTTGGGGTAATTGAACTGCCCTTCCAGCGTGCCCATTGCGCCAAAAGCATAAAGGAAAGCAGGCTGCTCTTTCGCGAAGTCATACACCCGCACCACCTGTCCCACCGCATCGACCACGTGCAAACGCTGGCGGTCGTCAAAAGCCATGCCGCGCGGCAGGTTGAGCCCCCCTTCTCCACCGCCGCTGCCCAGCAGCGAAAGCAGTTGGCCGTCGGCGTTCCACACCGAAAGGCGGCCATTGTTCCCATCCGAAACCACGAACCGCCCCTGGGCATCGACCAGGGCTTTGTTGGGAAACTGGAACTGATCGTCAGCTTCCCCAAAACTGCCGAACTGGAAAACCTGGGGGGCAAAGTCGGTCCAATCGGCCCGTGCAATGGTTTCCATGGGAAAAACCAACACCCTATGGTTATCGCGCGCCACATCGGTTACGATCATCCGCCCAGCGGGGTCGAAAGCCACCCCCAAAGGCGCCCACGCCGCCCGGTCAGGTCGGGGCAGTGTTTGCTCTGTTCCCTCTTCGTCCTGGTAATAGACTTCCTCTTCAAAAATGTTGTAGGCAAAGGTGCCGCGAGCGGGAGGGCTTCCAGTATGCTTGGCAATATATTCACTGAGGGTAAGGCTTGGGCTCAGGATGGTGTCCAGATAATGCCCGTCGCGGTCGTACACAAAAATGGCATGCTGCAACCGGTCGGTGACAAATACCCGCCCCTGGACATCGGTGGCGATGTAAACCGGCGAACGCTGTGCAGCGGTGGTGCGCGGCGGGGCAAAACTACCCAACAGACTGCCCTGGGTATCAAAAATCTTCACCAGGCGGTCGCCGCCGCCTTCGGTGACATACAGGCGGCCCCCCATTGGCGAAAGGGCCACCCCCAGAGGGCCGTCGACATCATAGATCGCGAAAAGGTAATGCGGCGGATAATTGACCTCCACGGCCACCGGCAACAGTTCCGGCAGTGGTTGGGGACGACGGAGGTAACGCACAAACAACCCGCCGACCCCACACAACGCCAACAGCACCAGGACCAGCGCCGCCAGCAGCCGCTTGCGACGGCGCTCTTCCGCTGCGGCAGTATCTACCAGCGGGAAAGCATCGGCCGCGGGCGCGTTTTCTTCCACCGCCGCGGGCGCTGCATTTGCCGCGGCGTCGGCCTCCGCCACGGGCTCCGCCGGTTCCGGGGCCTCGGTGGGTTCTAAGGGGGCATTGCTTTCCTCGAGAGGCGCAGCCTCAGCAGGCGCGATTTCAGGCTCCTGCCGGGCAGCATCGGGGGGCGTTTCTTGCGGGTGTTCGGCAGGGGGCTCCTGCGGGGATGTTGTCATGGTTTCGCCTCCTGAGATTGCAGGGCATTGAGGGCGGCCTGCACCCGCCCATAGGCCTGCAGCACGGCCAGGTCATGGGGGCTCAACTGCTGGGCGCGGGCAAGGGCTTCTTGCGCCGCCTGCAAATCGCCCAATTGCTCATCCACCAGCCCCAACCCCAGCCAGACTGCGGCTTCCTCAGGCAGGCGCTGCGCCGCGACTTCCAGCCGGTCGCGTGCCGCGGCGTAGTTGCCTTCACCAAAGGCCACCATGCCGTCGGCATACAACAGCCAATCTGGCTGGTCGAGGTCACGGTAGCAGTCGGCCATGCCGCGATAGGCCTCGGTAAAACGCGGCACCAGCCGCACCGCCTTGCGAAAGGCTTCAAGGGCTTCGTGGGTCTTCCCCACCCGCCGATAAGCCAGCCCCAACTGGTAAAGGGCGTCGGCATCGGTGGGGGAAATGCGCAGCGCAGCCTGCAACGGCTCGATGGCCTTCTCGCTCTGGCCCAATGCCACATACCCTGCGCCGACGTAGTAGTACGCCAGTTCCAGCTGCAGGTCGGCATTGGCTTCAGGGCGGTCTTTGCGCAGGGCAATAAAGCGCTCCAGCGGCTCCAGCGCCGCTTCTTGCTGGCCAAGCTGGACGTACGACATGCCCGCCAGCAACAACCCCGCTTCGTTGTCGGGGAAGACGCGCACGATCTCGTTGGCTTCTTCCAGCGCCCGGTCATAGCGGCGGTGCTCGTAATACAGCGTTGCCAGTTGCAGCCGCAGGTCGGGGTCAGAGGGGTTTTCCCGCACTGCCTGCTCGGCCTGCTGAATGGCCTGCTCCACAGGGGAAGTCTGGCCGCGCGGGCGGAAGCGGTCCCAGTAGTAATAACCGCCAAAGGCCAGGCTCACGGCCACCAGCAACACGCCCGCGGCCATCAGGCCGCGCGTCAGCCATGACGTCGTGAGCCATTCCGGCCAGGAAATTTGCTGCCAAAACTTCATCAGAAAGCCTCCAGAAACGGGGCATCCGCCTTAGGCCGGCGGCGCAGCCTGTGTCTGCACATCGGGAGTCGAAGGCGAGGGCGGGCCCGACTTGTGCCCGCTGGCCTTCGCAGATTCCAGCGCAGCCAGTTCCTCGCGGATTTTCGCAACCATCTCACGCGCGACCAAAATGCGCTGGTATTCCAGGGGGTGTTCTTCCAACATTTCCTCTTCGCTCATGTAACCGGTAAAAATGCTCCAGTTGTGCACTTTGATGTGAACGTGATAGACATGCCACGTCAAAATGGCTAAAGTGGCAAGAATGGCTTCCCAGGCATGCAGCGTCCGCGAAACCGGAATCGCGCTGCCCGGCAAGGCTTTCGTCGCGGCAATGGGGAACCACATAATCAAGCCGGTAATCACCATCACCGTCTGCCCCCAGAGCAAGGCCCAATATTCCATTTTCTCTTCAATGGCAAAGCGGCCCTGTGGAGGGCGTGTAGCGGCCAGGCCGAGGTTGTATTTCACCATTTGAAACAGGTTGAGGAAATCTTGCAGTTGCGGCCACATGGCGCCCCGTTGACGCTTGACAAACCAAAGCTCAGCAATGCGCCACACATGGTAAAGCGAAACGGCGATGATCAGCACCGCAGCGACGTGATGCACGGTGCGGAGGGCTTCCACGCCGCCCAGCGCGTTGACAATCATTGCCACCCACAGGTAGCGGCTGAAGTGTTGCAACAAGCCCGTCACGGCCAGGGTGGCAAAAGTTGCCATCAGGACGAAATGCTGATAACGCTCGGCCTTCCCAAAGCGCAGGAAAACCCGCCTGCCGTCGGGCAGGTCTTTCATGCGGGCGGCCAGGGCCTCGGCTTCGCGCAGGCGTTGTAACAACAGGCGACGCTTGATTGCCAGCCGGTCAACCTCTTCGACCTCGTGGCGGGGCGCCTGGCGCGCCCGTCGCTTTGGTGAGCGGGGGTGATTACTCTTCTTCGCTGCTGTCATCGTCTTCTCCCAATTCGGCCTCGATTTCTTTCTCTGCTTCGGCAACAGCCTGGCGCCAGCGGCGGTGCTTTTCCCGCCAGCGTTTATGCGCATCCAGCCCAATGAACACCAGGAAACCACCAATGACGCCTGGCACCAGCCCATAGCCGTAAATCATGTTGATTGCTGCAACCACGGGGGCGGTATCCCAGGTGGGCGGGCGATGCCCCATCCACGCCTGCGGGAAACGGGCATTGGCACCTTTGTGGCATCCCTGGCAGGTGCGTTGCAGGTTTTCCGCCGTGACCATCGAGCGCGGGTCGTCAGCAGCCTGAATGTTGTGAGTGCCGTGGCAATCGAAGCAAGTGGCTTCGGGGCTGTTTTGGCCTGTACCTGCCAGTCGTGCCAAGTTGACCGAGCGGCCGTGGAAGTCGTTCAGGTAAGTCCGGTATACATCGGTCGAGATGCCATACTTGGCCATCCGCTCGGGGTCTTGATGGCAGCCGCCGCAAATGGCAATCGTATCGTTGTGGAAAGTTGCCGAGCGCGGCCCGCGCACACTGTGCACGCCGTGGCAATCCACGCAGGTGGGCACATCGGCGTTGGTGGGGTCTTCGGCCAGCGTCGTGCCGTGCACGCTGGAGCGGTAAGTGGTGTAAACCGCCCGATGGCACTGGCCGCAAATTTCGGTGACTTTCTCTCGCGGCTGGCCGGGGGTGGCAATGGCATGGCTGCCGTGGCAGTCAGCACACACGGGGGCGTGCCGGTTGCCGCTTTCCATCGCTCGCACATGCATGCTGTCGGCGGCTTCTGTATACGCCCGCTCGTGACAGGTATGACAGGACTGGTTGATTTCCAGCGTCATGGCGCGATGATCGGCAAAGGGCAAGTCCACCGTCAAGGCAAGGTCACGCGTCACCTGCCCCACCGTGCCATCCGCCACCACATGGCAGGTGGTGCAATCAATCTGCGGGTTGCTGGGTTGGTGAGGGTAACTCTGGGTTTTGGGGTGGCACGCGATGCACTCCAACCCTGCGGGGCCATGCACCGAATTCCCAAAAGCGCCTTCATCCACATAAAGGCTGATGATCTCCCCGTTTTGAAAGCGTCCTTGAAAACGGTGGTTCGTGTGGCACATGCGGCAGTTGGCATTAGGGGAAGCCGCTTCCGTCGGCGTGGGCACCGGCGTGGCTTCCGGCGCGTCGGCGCCGTTGCCCCCGCCCTCAGCCGCCACCGCTTTCCAGGGCACCAGGAAGGCCCCCAACAGCAGCACCACGACGGCAAAGCGTCTTCCCACACACCACGCGCTATGGCGAAAAGCAGAGAAAAGCAGCAATGGGTTCATGTTTTTTCCTGGCTCCAGGGGTTCACTCTGCGACGATAGGCTTCGACAATCGCACGGCTCGCCTGTGGGCAAAGGTACAGCGTGCCGCCCGCACCGAGCACCCGGATGGCTTCCTGCAATTCCTGGCTTTCAGCCTGACAGACACAACCGCTCAACCCCAGCGTCGCCAGGCGCAGGAAGTAATCGCCAACACTGGCGGGCGCACATCCGACAGCCAGAATACGCAACGCCGGTGCGATGTCGCGCAGCCGCCGAAACATTTGCTCGTCCGGGCAGCCGCAGGTGGGCACGTGCAAAACCAGCACATCGGGAAGGTACTCGGCCACGCACTGTAAAATGGCCTCGGCGCTGGGGGCATCCATCACCTGCACGTCGGCGCACACCGAAACCTGCCGCGCGATTTCGGCACCGACCGCCGCTGCCCCACACGCCACCAACACGCTGACCACACGCCACCTGCTTATAAGTGAAAAAGAGCACAACCTTCCTGCACATCATAGCACTATCCCCTTGGGCTTCCTATAAGGAAAACCCCTTATGCTCCCCCGTTTTACGACCCTACCGTGGGCAACGGTGACACAACACCAAGCATAGGTTTCGAGACCCCGTGGCCCGGCCATGATGGTTGCCCCCTCACGCTCCCTCTCAACGCAACACGGCCAGGGGAAAATTCCCTGGCCGTGTGACAAACGACACTACGCTCGGGTTCAGCGGGTCATGCTTCCCACGGATCCACCAACTGACGGCGAACAGCGTAACGCACAATTTCGGCAACGCTGTGGAGGTTCAATTTGCTCATCATGCGGGTGCGGTGCACATCCACCGTCTTAGGGCTAATGTAGAGAATCTCAGCGATTTCCTTATTGGTATAACCCTGAGCAATCAAAATCAAAATCTCGCGCTCGCGCGGCGTGAGGCTTTCATGGGGGTCGCCCGAGCCCTCCCCCGCCATGAAGGCTTCGAGTACCAGTTTGGCAATTGGGGGGTAAAGATAGGAATTGCCTTCATAGACCGCACGCACCGCTTTGACGAAATCGGTGTCAGCAGCCTGCTTGAGCACATACCCCGCCGCGCCGGCTTCCAGCAAGGGCAAAACGAATTCCTTGTTGCCGTAGTGGGTCAACATCAACACCCGAGCACGCGGGTTCTCTTCCAGAATATACCGCAAGGCCGTCAACCCGCTCATGCCTGGCATCATTACATCCATTACAATGACATCTGGTGCCAGTTCACGGGCCTTACGAATAGCCTCTTCCCCATTGGCCGCCTCGCCAATCACCACAATGTCGTCGTACGTATCGAGCAAAGCCTTCAGCCCGGAGCGCAAGATGGCATGGTCGTCGACCAGCAACACGGTGATCGGGTGCACTGCAGGGCGGGGCTTTTGGGCAGGGTCATCCATCATCGGGCATCATCCTCGCGGGGGTGTAAGGGATGTCCAGCGCGACGCGCGTGCCCTGGCCCGGCGCGGAGACAATCTGAAGGCGACCACCGAGCAGGCTGACGCGCTCGCGCATGCCAATCAGGCCAAAATGGGCTTCAGGCGCCGAGGTCGCGGCTTCTACTTCAAAACCGCGTCCGTCGTCGCTGATTTCAATATGCAGGTGCTGGTCTTCCCACACAAAGCGCACAGTCACGTGCTGCGCCTGGGCGTGTTGGGCAATGTTGTTGATTGCCTCTTGCAGCACGCGGTAAATGCTGGCCTGCACATGGGGCTTCAGTTCGACCGGGGTGCCCGTCACCTGTACTTCGACCCTGGTACCCATCGGTTGCAGGCGGCTTTCGGCGTACCACTGCACGGCGGGCACCAGGCCATATGTATCGAGCAGGCCAGGCCGGAGATCCATCACAATGCGGTTGACGCCTTCCAGCGCACGCGCAGCATGGCGGCGCAGGTCTTCCAACTGGGCAAGGGCTTGAGGGTCGTCGAGTGTCCTTCTCAAAGTGCCCAGCCGGACAATCAAATTCGCCAGTTCCTGGCTGGTTTCATCATGCAGTTCTCGCGAAACGCGCCGCCGTTCTTCTTCCTGAGCAGTGATCAGCCGCCCCAACACCTGCTCGCGCGCCCGGCACATTTGTTCAAGGGTGCCGCTTTGGGCTTCCAGACGGCTGGCAAGGCGCTGCCGCAGGCGCTGCTCTTGCACAATCAGTCCCTTCAGGCGCTCGCGCATGGTTTCCATGCTCTGCCCCAGGTCATAAAGGTCGCCCTTGCCCTCTGGCTGAATGGGCGTTTCCAGGTCGCCTTCCGCAACCCGACGGGCAGCCTGGGTGAGTGTCCGCAAAGGCCGGAAGACGTCGCGCGTATGGAACCAGATCAAAATGCCAGCCAAAACCACAAACAACACCACCAGCGTGATGCCGCCGTTGATGGCTTTGCGGCGGGTCAAGTCCAGCACCGTAGCGCGCCGCACCAGTGCAAAGGCATACTTGCCGGTTTGGGTGGCTTCCAGGGGCACGACCATCACGGCATAGGTGTGGCCTGTAACCTTCAAATCATAAGGCTGCAGCACGTCCCCCTGCGCCCCCCTCACAACCTGCAGCGCCATATCCAGCACCGGCTCAGGGAATTGCGCCTCTTGGGGACTCAGCCAGGACGTGCCATCGGTGAGCAACACTGTCCCCTGCCCCCCACCAATGAGTTCAGCAAGGGCGGCAGGGTCGATTTGGCGCGCAATCACCACCAAGGCGTTGGGCACACCGCTGGCCCCCACATGCGGCGCTACGGCAACCAGCCACATTTGGTTATGGATGGTGATCAGTTCGGCCAGGGCTTTCCCGTGGAAACCTTTTTGCACCAGCGGCAACGCCAGAACTTCGTCGGCTTCCAGAAGCGGGTTTTCCGCGGCGGTGTACACTTTACCGGTATCGGTGACCAGGTAAATGACGTCTTCCTCGTGGGCGCGCTGGTGCAACGCCAGCACATGGCGCAAGCGCGGGGTTTCACCCAGTGCAAGCCAGGCGAAGAGTTCGTCATAATCGACCAGTAAAAGCGCTTCATCGCGCAGGTAATAATGCTCGTGGATGAACCAGGAACGCAATGCCACAGCCTGGTGGTAAAGTTCGGTGTTCAAACAGGTCTGAACCCCACTCGCGATGCGCTGGCTGAGCCACCACACCCCCACGGCCAGCAATGCAACCATACCCACCGTCAGGACCATCTGGTGGATGGGCGTACCCAGACGCCGCCATCGGTTCACTACACCACTCTCCCACGAAAAAGGGGGAGCCTTCGCCTAAAGGCTGCTCAGGTCCACCCGCGCAATCTTGTCATCCATACCTCGCTCTCATTCTACAACATTACCGCGGAAGTTGCAAGATATTTTATGTCAACCACAAACGAGGCGCTCGCGCCCCCCTGCGGCCGTCGGGAAGGCGTTAAGCAAAACTTCCGGCGTGTAGCCGGAAGTTTTCTGGGCCTCGTTGGAGTTTTTGACCATCATGTTGCGCGGGTCACTCGATCCAGATTTCCACGTGCTCGTCGTCTTCCTCATCATGCACTTCGATAATTTTGCCTGGAAGCCCCGCGGTCAGCGCCTCGTTGAGCGCCCCGCTGATCTCGCCCATATCGGCATCCGGCACAAAGCGTCGCGCAATTTTCAAACCAATGTCAACCATCCGCCACGGCAGACGGATGTTGACTTTCTGCGCCCCCTTTTCCTCCACGCGAATCCGCAGCCAGTGCCCTTGGCCCGTGGGGCTGGTTTCCACAGCAGCAGGCCCGGTCCCTTCGTCATTCGCCAGGGCCTCCAGCAACGCTGCGGCTTCTTCTGGCCTGACCTTCCCTTCGGCCACCATTTGCAAAATACGAAGTCGTTCTTCCTGTGTCGCCATGAGGGTGCCTCCTTTCAGGCAATGGTAAAATTGAACCAGACACTCGCTTTGCAAAACACGCCGTGCTTTTTACACAGCATTTCAGGAAATCTAAAAAGATTGTAAAGCATATTTGAGGTTTTGTCAAGGGCGTATTTTGTTTCCTAAAAGGAAGGTTGCCGTGGCCGCTCCCATTGCCATTCTGACCGATTTTGGTTCGCGCGATCCGTATGTGGGCACCATGAAAGGGGTAATTGTGAAGCGCGTGGAAGCCCCGCTGGTGGACCTGACCCACGAGATTCCCCCCGGCGACGTTCGCCGGGCAGCGTTTGCCCTCTGGCAAAGTTACCGCTTTTTTCCGCAGGGCACCATCTTCCTGGCAGTCGTTGACCCTGGCGTTGGCTCTTCCCGCCTGCCGGTGCTGGTAGAAAGCGAAGGCTACCGTTTCATCGCCCCCGATAATGGCTTGCTGACCTACATTCTAAAAGCCGAGAGCCGCGCCTGGGCATTAGCCAACCCGGCCTTCCAACTGCACCTCCCCAGTGCAACCTTCCACGGGCGCGATATCTTCGCGCCAGCCGCGGCCTACGCAGCCTTGGGCGTGCCGGGGCGTGCTTTCGGCCCCATGGTGCCCACCCTGCAACGGTTCCCCTTGCCCCGCTGGGCGCGGGAAGACGACGTGCTGCACGGCGAGGTGTTGCATGCTGATCATTTTGGCAACGTTATTACCTCACTGGGGGCTTTCCGGTATGATGGCGAGCAATGGCTTCTCCTTCCGTGGCTATACGAAGCCCACGAGCCGCAATATTTCACACCCGGCGCGGTGCGGCTTCCCCACGGGCAGGTGCTTCCCTTAGTGCGCACGTTCGCCGAAGTGCCGCCGGGCGAAGTCGCCGCGCTGATCGGCAGCAGCGGCATGGTGGAAATCGTCGCCAACCGCCGCAGCGCCGCCGAGATGCTCAACCTGGCCCCCGGCGACCCCATCACACTGCTCTCGGAAAACCTGGCCCGCTCTCTCAACGAGGAAAACGCATAATGGATACCTTCATCATTGAAGGCGGCATTCCCTTGCAGGGCGAAGTCACCCCCTCGGGAAACAAAAACGCCGCGCTCCCCTTATTGGCCGCATGCCTGCTGACCGACGAGCCGGTGGTGTTGAACAACGTCCCCAACATTCGCGATGTGCACACCATGCGGGCACTGCTGGAAAGCCTGGGCGTGAGCATTACCGAACTTGCCCCCAGCCGCTGGGAAATCCACGCGCGAGAAGTGCGCCCCGCGGCGCTGGACGCCGGATTGTGCCGCCGCATTCGAGCCTCAATCTTACTGGCAGGGCCCATGCTGGCCCGCAGCGGTGGGTTACACCTGCCCCCGCCGGGCGGCGATGTCATCGGACGGCGGCGGGTCGATACGCACATCCTCGCCTTGCGCGCCCTGGGCGCCGAAGCCGAATACCAGCACCTGGAACGCCGCTTTGTCTTCCACACTCGCGGCCTGCACGGCGCTGAAATTCTGCTGGACGAGGCCTCGGTGACCGCCACCGAAAACGCGGTCATGGCTGCCGTGCTGGCTCGGGGCGAAACCGTCATCCGCAACGCGGCTTCCGAGCCGCACGTCCAGGAGCTTTGCCACCTGCTCAACGCAATGGGCGCGCACATCGAAGGCGTCGGCAGCAACACGCTCCACATCCAGGGCGTCGAGCGGCTGCACGGCGCGGAATTCACCATCGGGCCCGATTACCTGGAAGTCGTCAGCTTCATCGGTGCCGCCGCGGTCACAGGGGGAAGCATCCGCATCCGCCGGGCTGCCCCTGAATACCTGGGCATGATTCGGCTGGTGTTCAACCGCCTGGGCGTCACCTGGGAAGACGACGGCCCCGACATTGTGGTGCCCGCCGAACAATCGCTGGAAATCCGCCCCGACCTGGGCAATGCCATCCCCCAAATTACGGTGATGCCGTGGCCTGGCTTCCCCACCGACCTGATGAGCATTGCCATCGTCGTCGCCACGCAGGCCAAGGGCAGCGTGCTCTTTCACGACTGGATGTACCCCAGCCGGATGTTTTTCACCGACAAACTGGTCGGCATGGGAGCACAAATTGTGCTCTGCGACCCCCACCGGGTCATCGTCAACGGCCCAGCCCAGCTGGTGGGGGAAACCTTAGAAAGCCCTGACATCCGGGCCGGTATGGCATTAGTGCTGGCCGCGCTGGCAGCCCATGGGCGCTCGGTCATTCGCAACATCGGCCAAATCGACCGAGGCTACGAGCGCATCGACACCAAACTGCAAGGTCTGGGCGCTCGCATTCGGCGCGCCACCGCCGAATAACAACAACAAAGCGCAGCCCCTGTTAGCGCCCTCTCACCCGCCAGCCTCGGTGACTGACAAATCTCATCAGGGCGGTGTCTGGGTTTGATCTCTCCCATTCCCCTGCATTCCCCTGCTTCGGCGGCGCTACTGCACCACCGAAGCAGGGGATGGGAAAGATTGGCTGCGGGGCAAAGTTTTGTCAGTCAACCAGTTCACCAACCCTGCCATGCCATCGCCGCAATCAAGTCAGAGCCAACAGCGCCTTCTCCACTTGCGATAGCCCTCACCCAAATGCCTCGCGGCGTCTGTGTTTATTCCTCCACATCGCCGGGCGTATGCAGCGTGTAATCGTGCGTCACCTCAGCCACCGCCTTCAAAATAGCGCTGGCTGAGCAATACTTTTCTTGCGAAAGCGTAATCGCCTGCTCCACATCCTTCGCCGGAATAGGTTCCTCCGCCCAAATCTCATAGTGCACATGCACCTCAACGTAAATCTGGGGGTATTCCTCGCGCCGCCGCCCGCGCACCTTCACCCGCACATCCCGCACCGGCAAGCGTTTCTTGTTTTTCAGGATGTGCACCACATCCATACCGGTACAGCCTGCCACACTCACCAACAGCAACTCCATGGGGGGAATCCCTGGCACACCGTCCAGTTCCCCCATCTGCACCGTGCCGCCCTGGGCGTTAGAACCGATAAACGCCAATCCTTCCCCTGCCCATGCTGCACTTACTTCACGCCAGCCTGCCTTGCTCATGGCTCTCAACCTCCTTGAAATTTTGGGGGCGAGTATACCACGACCCCCGCCACAACCGCCCCGCTGTGCTATAATCGCGTCGTAAAGAACCCCCATTTTCACACGAGGCACTATGCTCAAGAAACTTGTCACCGCCTTTGCCGGGGATCCTACCCGCAAAGTCCTCAAACAATATCTTCCGCTTGTCGAGCGCATCAATGCGCTGGAAAAAGAGTACGAAGGCTACAGCGACGAAGCCCTGCGCGCCCAAACCGACACCTTCCGCCGCCGCCTGGCCGCGGGCGAAACCTTAGACGACATCCTCCCCGAAGCCTTTGCCGTGGTGCGCGAAGCCAGCAAACGCACCATCGGCCTGCGGCATTACGACGTCCAGCTCATCGGCGGCGTGGTGCTGCACGAAGGCAAAGTCGCCGAAATGAAAACCGGCGAAGGTAAAACCTTAGTCGCCACTCTGCCCATCTACCTCAACGCCCTGGCGCTCAACCCCGCCTGGCTGGAAGCCGCCCGCGAGCGCTGGGGCGACGACCCCGAGAAATGGGAATTCAAGCCGCTGGACGACATTCCCGTGGGCAAAGGCGTGCACCTCGTCACCGTGAACGACTACCTCGCCCGCCGCGACGCCCGCTGGATGGCCCCCATCTACGACCTCCTCGGCCTCTCCATCGGCGTGCTGCAAATGGCTTCCCGCACCGAGCACGGCAAAAAAGCCTTCCTCATCGACTTGAGCAAAACCTCTCCCCAGGAAGACCAAAACCAGCTTCGCATGGTGCTGCGGCAGGAAGCCTACAACGCCGACATCACCTACGGCACCAACAACGAATTCGGCTTCGACTACCTGCGCGACAACATGGCCATGCGCCTGGAAGACCGCGTCCAGCGCGGCCACCCCTACGCCATCATCGACGAAATCGACAACGTCCTCATCGACGAAGCCCGCACACCCCTCATCATCTCCGGGCCTTCCAGCGAAGCCGCCGACTGGTACCGCATCATGGCGCAAATCGTGCGCACGCTGAAGCCCGAAGAAGACGTAGAAATCAACGAGCGCGACCGCACCGTCACCCTCACCGACGCCGGCGAAGCCAAAGTCGAAGCGCGTTTGGGCGAACCTCTGCGCGACCCCGAGCGCCCCGAAGATCTCACCCCCCGCCAGGAACAACTCTGGGGCTACCTGGAACAAGCCTTGCGGGCGCAATTCCTCTTCAAGCGGAACAAAGATTACCTCGTGCAAGGCGGCAAAGTCATCATCATCGACGAACACACCGGTCGCCTGATGCCCGGCCGCCGCTGGTCCGACGGCCTGCATCAGGCTGTGGAAGCCAAAGAAGGCGTCCGCATTCAACCCGAAAACATCACCTACGCCACCATCACCATCCAGAACTACTTCCGCATGTACGACAAACTGGCTGGTATGACGGGTACCGCGGCCACCGAATCGGAAGAATTCGACGAAATCTACAAACTGGAAGTGGTGGTCATCCCCACCAACCTGGAATACAACGCCAGCCGTCCCAACGCTCCCTTCAAAGCGCTACAAGCCACGGATGAGGAAGGCTACCGCTATACCTACTACGCCCGCGCCGACGACCCCGAAGAAAAGCCGCTTTACTACAAACGGAAAGACTACCACGACGTCATCTACCGCACCGAAGAAGCCAAATTCCGCGCCGTGGTGCGCGAAATCCTGCGCTTCCACACCCAGGGGCGGCCGCTGCTGGTCGGCACCACCTCGGTGGAACTCTCCGAGCGGCTTTCCCGCCGCCTGGGCGCGAGCATGCTCCGCCGATTGGTGCAGGTGCTCTTGCTGCGCGACGCCTTCCTGGAAGCCCGCGGCGAGGCCGAAGGCATCATGCACGCCGAACTGCAGCCGCTCTACCGCCCGTTAGAGCAAATCAAAGACGGCGACCTGCGCAACTTCATCCGCGAACACAAACTCGGCCTGCCCCTCAACCCCGAAAAGCCCGAAAACCTGGAGCGGCTGAAAACCTTGCTCTACCCCACCCCCACCGAGCAAAGCCGCTGGGAAACCGTGCGCGACCGGCTGGTGGAAGTGCTGCGCGCCGGGGTGCCCCACCAGGTGCTCAACGCGCGCAAACACGCCGAAGAAAGCCAGATCATCGCCGGGGCTGGCGCATACGGCGCCGTGACCATCGCCACCAACATGGCCGGTCGCGGTGTGGACATCAAACTCGGCGGCGAACTGGCCGAAGAAATCCGCAGCGCGGTAGTGCGCGTGCTCAAACGCGCAGGCTTCTCCGACCCTTACGACATGAACCTCGACGCCCAATACCAGGCGCTCAAAGGCCTGCAACCCGAACAATACGGCATTTATGATGCCGAAATCCGCTTCTTCCTCGACCATGTCGAAAAAATGCATCAGGTGCGGGAACTCGGCGGGTTGCACGTCATCGGCTCGGAACGCCACGAATCGCGGCGCATCGACAACCAGTTGCGCGGTCGTGCCGCCCGCCAGGGCGACCCCGGCTCGTCGCGCTTCTTCCTCTCGCTGGAAGACGAACTGGTGCGGCGCTTCGGCGGCGACCAGTTGGATGGCATCATGCGGCGCTTCCGCATGGACGACATGGTGCCCCTCGAACACCCCCTCGTCAACCGCGTCATCGAACAGGCCCAAACCCGCGTCGAAGGCTTCAACTTCGACCAGCGGAAACACACCCTGGAATACGACGACGTCCTCAACCAGCAGCGCGCCAAAATCTACGGTCAGCGCGACCGCATCTTCGTCAAAGACGACCTCAGCGAAGACGTCGCCGAACTGCTGCGCCAGGAAATCGAAAGCCGCGTGCCCGAAGCCCTCGAGCAGGAAGAAGGCCCGTGGACGCTCCTCGCCTACCTAGAAGACATCCAGCCCACGCTGGGGTTGCGCCGCGGCTACTACCCTTCTTACACCCTGCGGCTGCTGCTCGACCGCCTGCCCGACGAAGCCTTCACCGACCCCGAAGCCGCCGAAGAAGCCCTCAGCCGCCTGGCCGAGGAAGCCATCCGCGCCGAACACGACCACCTGCGCCGCTACCTGGAACGCCGCATCGAAACCCTGCTCGACGCCTACCAAACCGCCCTCGACGAGCGGCTGGAAGCCGTCGAAACCATCGTCAACAACCTCGATGCCCTTTGGGAAGAAACCCAGGGGCAGGCCCAGGCCCTGCGCGCCGAAATTGCCTCGGTGGTGCGGGTGCCCCTCAAAATCGGGGCCGCCGAACTGCGCCGCTGGGTCGAAGACCCTGATGAAGCCCAGGAAACCCTCCAGGCCGCGGTCGAGGACTTCCTGCTGACGCGCACGCTGCGGCAACTCATTTTCATCGTGCACCGCACCCTCAACATCCAGGAACTACACCCCGAAGCCTTGATGCAAATGGAAAGTTGGGAAGACATCCTCGCGGCGGTGCAGGAAGTCATTGACCACACCCTAACACAGCGCGAAGCCCGCTTGCTGGGCGACGGGGAAACCCCCGGCCAGGTGCAGCGCGACATCCACCAATACCTGGAACGCTTCGCCCGACGCTTTCGCACGCAAAACGGCGGCGAAGCCCCCCGCCTGAGCGGAGACGAAGGCCTGAGCGAAGACGAAGGCCTGAGCGAAGACGAAGGCCTGAGCGAAGACGACATGGTGGGGCTGATGTTAGCCATCCAACAGGGCAGCCGCACCGAATTCGACGCCAAAACCCACCGCCGCCAGCAAGTCGTCATCACCCGCTTCCAATACATTTACCGCGCGGCGCGCGAACTGGAAAACCGCGCCGCCGACGAAATCACCGCGGCCGTGCTGGAACACCTGCAAGGCGCGCAGGAAGCCATCCAATGGCACCTGGGCGAGGCCGAATACATGCGACTGAAAGGCTTCACCCCCGCGCAACTGGGCCCGCGCGCCCGCCGCGGCCTGCGTCGCGCCCTCGGCGACGAAGCCTACACTGCCCACGAAAACACCCCCTTAGGGCAATTCCCCGCCGACCTCATCGACCTGCTGCAGTTCGAACTGGGGCGGCAAGCCCTCACCGAGCGCTACCGCGAACTGCTGCTCCAGGTCATTTCCGGCGCGTGGGTGGAATACCTCACCAAAATCGAAGCCCTGCGCATTTCCATCGGCCTGGAAGCCTTTGCCCAGCGCGACCCCCTGGTACAATACAAGGGCAAAGCCCACGAGCTCTTCCAGGGACTCATGCGCGATATTCGCGCGGGCGTGATCAGCCGCATGTTTACCTTCCAGGGCGGCGCCACCGTCGAAGTGGAAGCCAGCGCGCGCCAGGCCAAGCCCGCAGCCCGGGAAGACGAAACCGCCGCAGCCCCGACCACCAAGAGCAAAGGGCGCAAAAAGAAACGCCGCCGCAAACGCAAATGAACCCCTTTGGCAATCTCCCCAAGGCCGAACTCCATCGCCACCTGGAAGGATCGCTGCGCCTGCGCTCCCTCTTTGAGATTGCACGCGCCGAGCAGCTGACCCTCCCCGCCCCCACCGCCGAACACTTTCGCGCCCTGGTGCAGGTGCGCCAACACGAACCTTTCACCGTCGAAAACTTTCTTTCCAAATTTCGCGTCCTGCGGCTGTTCTACCGCTCGCCAGAAATCATCCAGCGCCTGACGGCCGAAGTCGTGGCCGACGCAGCCGCCGACAACATCCGCTACCTGGAACTGCGCTTTACCCCCGTCGCGCTCACGCGTGCACGGGGGTTCTCGCTTTACGAAGTCATGGACTGGGTCACAGCCAGCGCCAACGAAGCCGCCCGCCAACACGGCATCGTGTTGGGGCTGATCGTCAGCGTCAACCGCCACGAACCGCCCGGGCTGGCTGAGGAAGTCGCCGAACTGGCCGTCTCGTTCCGCTCGCGAGGCGTGGTGGGGCTCGACCTGGCCGGCGACGAAAGCCGCTACGCCGCCGCGCCCTTCGCCCCCATCTTTCGGGAAGCCAAAGCCGCCGGCCTGCACATCACCGTGCACGCGGGCGAGTGGGGCCCGGCGGCCAATGTCACCGAAGCCATCGAAAACCTGCACGCCGAGCGCATTGGCCACGGCATCCGCGTGCTGGAAGACCCCAACGCGATAGCCTTGGCCCGCGAACGCGGCGTGGTGTTCGAAGTCTGCCCCACCAGCAACTACCAGAGCGGCGTGGTGCCCGCCCTGGAAGCCCACCCGTTGCCGGAAATGCTGGCAGCGGGCCTGCGCGTCACCCTCAACACCGACGACCCCAGCATCTCGGGCATCGACCTGAGCCACGAATTCGCCGTGGCGCACGAAATACTGGGCCTTTCACCCGCCACCCTGTGGGAATGCACCGCCACCGCCCTCGAAAGCGCCTTCCTGAGCGCCCCGCGGCGCGCCGCGTTGATTCGGGCTTTCCGCAAAGCGTGGGAAGCAGGGGGAACACACACGCCCTGAACGCACCGGCATGCCCCCTGGCTTCCATCTGATGTCCGTTCCTTCCCCTTCCTGCGCAATTTGCTGTACAATAAAAGCACCATGACCGCGCCTCATCTCGCTGCCCCCCTTCTGTTGCGAACACGTCGGGCGGCCTGCCTCGCCGCACCGGCAGCATTTGTCGCGCAGGCTCAAGCAGGGAGCCTGCCCATCGCCGCCACCTCTTTCCCCAGGTCGTAAGCCTCCTCTGCGTTGCCGAGGGGGCTTTTTATATGCCGCAAGCCCAAACCTTTTCCCGAAGGAGGTCGTTGCGATGTTGACCATCAGTGCGATCAAAGCCGATGTCGGCAGCATTGGAGGGCACACCCGCCCCTCCGAAGCCATGCTGCAAACCGCGCGCGAGCATCTGCAAAAAGCCCTGGAAAGCGGCTTGCTCACCGACTACGACGTCACCTTCACCGGCGATGACATCTGCCTGCTCATGGTGCACCGGCAAGGCAACGCCGCCGCCGAAATCCACAACCTGGCCTGGGATGCCCTCAAAGCCGCCGCCGACATTGCCAAAGCCCAGGGACTTTACGGCGCCGGGCAAGACCTGCTCAAAGACGCCCCCTCGGGCAACGTCCGCGGCGCAGGGCCGGGCGCGGCCGAAATCACCTTCGACGAAACCGCGCCGGAACGCCCCGCGGAGCCTTTCATGGTCTTCACCGCCGACAAATGCGGCCCCGGCGCCTTCAACTTCCCCCTGTGGGCTGTGTTCACCAGCCCCCTCTACTGCGCGGGTTTGATGATGCCCAAGATGCGTCCCGGCTTCACCTTCACCGTCATCGACATGGAATACCCCCACGGCGACCGCATCATCCAACTCAACGCGCCCGAAGAGCACCTCGATCTGGCCCTGCTGCTGCGCGACGAAAACCGCTTCGGCATCCAGGCCATCCATGCCCGCAAATACCCCCATCAGCAGGTCGTCTCGGTTTCCACCGACCGGCTGCACACCATCGCCGGGGAATACAAAGGCAAAGACGACCCGGTGATGATCATCCGCACCCAGGGCATCTTCCCCGCCCCCGAAGAAGTGGTCATGCCGTGGGTCAACGTGCCCTACGTAGCCGGTGACGCGCGCGGCAGCCACACCATGCCCATCATGCCCGTGCCCATCAACACCCCCGTCACCGGCCCCTACGCCCAACCCATCGTGGCCGCTGTGGCCTACTCGGTGAACAAAGAAGGCAAACTCTCCGAGCGGGTCGACGTCTTCGCCAACCCGGTATGGGACCTGGCGCGCCGGAAAGCCCAGCAAAAAGCCGAATGGATGCGCCAGCAAGGCTTCTTCGGCGCGGCCATGCTGCCCATGCAGGAACTGGAATACAGCGCCTTCCGCACCGCGCTGGAAGCCCTCGAAGCCCGCTTCAACCTGCGCGACTAACCGCGCCGCCCTCTCACGGCCCTGGAAGGCGTCAGCAACTTCCACCGCCTTCCAGGGTTTTCGCTTTCGGCAGGAACATTCCCGCCGCACCATGTTCTTTTTTCAGGAGGTTCCCCCATGGCCTGGCAACACAAAGTGATGCGCACCGTGCGCGTCCGCAATCAACTCATCCCCGGCACCTTAGCCCGCCTGCTCACCGTCATCGCCGAGCGCAACGGCAGCATTGGCGAAATTCGCCTCATTCGGGAAGGCACCAAAGCCATTGTGCGCGACATCACCATTTACGGCGACACGGTCGAGCAAGTGGAAGACATCATTGCCGCGATGCGCGCCAACCCCGGCTCGCAGGTACTGGAAGTGCGCGACGAAGTGCTGGAAGTGCACCGCGGCGGGAAAATTGCCATCCGCAGCCGCTACAAAATCGATTCCCTCGCCACCCTGCGGCGGGTCTACACCCCCGGCGTGGCGCAAGTGTGCTTGCAAATTGCCGACAACCCCGAACTCGCCTGGCAATTCACCTCCATCAGCCACCTGGTGGCCATCATCACCGACGGCACGGCCATTCTCGGCCTGGGCGACATCGGCCCCATCGCCGGCATGCCGGTGATGGAAGGGAAAGCCATGCTCATGGAGAGCCTGGTAGGGCTTTCGGGCGTACCCATTCTGCTCAACACCAAAGACGTGGACGAAATCGTGAACGCCGTTGCGGCCATTGCGCCCACTTTCTCGGCCATCCAACTGGAAGACATTTCCGCACCGCGCTGCTTTGAAATCGAAGAGCGGCTCCAACAGATGCTAAACATCCCCATCATGCACGACGACCAGCACGGCACCGCGGTGGTGGTCACCGCCGCACTGAAGAACGCCTGCCGCTACGCGGGGGTCGATTTGCACTGCGCCACGATTGGGCAAATCGGCCTCGGCGCGGCGGGTATGGCGATCAGCCGCATGCTGATGCACGTCAGCGGTCAGCCCGTCTTGGGAGCCGACCTGAGCGAAGACGCCCTCCAGCGCCTGGAATCTTACGGCGGGCAACGCGCCACCCTGGATGAAATCATGGCCAAAGCCGACATCGTCATCGCCACCACAGGCGCGCCCGGCCTCATCAAACCCGAAATGGTGCGTAAAGGGCAGATCATCTTCGCCCTTTCCAACCCCAACGCCGAAATCGAACCCGAAACCGCCATCACCGCGGGAGCAGCCTTTGCCGCCGACGGCAAATCGGTCAACAATGTATTGGGCTTCCCCGGCATTTTCCGCGGGGCGGTCGACACCCATGCCACCCGCATCACCCCCGAAATGTACCTCGCGGCCGTCGACGCCATCGTCGCGCAAACACCCGAAGGCGAACTGCTGCCCAGCCCCCTGACGCCCGAGGTGCATCGTGCAGTGGCCCGTGCCGTGGCAGAAAAAGCCCTCGAGCAGGGCGTTGCCCGCACCGACTACGTGCCCTACGTGAGCGACGAAGAAGCATAGCAGGGCATCCCCTTTCTTTCCCTTTCCCCCACGCATGTCAAGGAGGCGCATCATGATGTCTCGCACCCGTTTTTTGCTCACCGTGCTTTTGGCACTGGCCTTCCTGGTGGCCGGGTGTAGCCTGCCCACCACCAGCGTCCCAACCCCCACAGCGGGACCCACCGTCGCGCCACCTACGGCTGCGCCGCCCACCGCACAACCCCAGCCCCCCACCGCCACCCCGGCACAGAACACCAGCGGCGCTTGCATGCTCACCGCCACCGCGTCCGTCAAAGCCTACACCCGGCCCAGCGCCCAGGCCCAGGTCTTCGGCACCTTGAGTAGCGGCACCCAGGTACAGGCCCAATATCGCACCCCCGACGGGTGGTACGGTTTCGAGCCAGGGGTGGCTCAGGCCGGCAACGTCGGCATCTTCCGCATGCGCTGGGTTTACGGCGGCAAGGACATCCAAATGAGCGGCAATTGCGGCCAACTGCCGCTGGCCCCGCCTTTACCCGCCGGGGTATGCTTCTTTATGGCGATGGATACCACCCCCGTTTACATCCTTCAAGGCCAAAACCTGCAACAAATCGGCTCGCTGGCAGCCAATCAATACGCGGCAGTCATGGGGCGCGGCCCGGGCGACTGGGTGGAACTCAACCTGGATAGCGGCCAAAACAACCTTCACGGCCAGGGATGGGCCAGCCTGGCAACCGGCGGCTTCAACGGCCCCTGCGACAACCTGCCACAAGTGCAGGCTTCCTTCCCTGGGGCTGCCACCCCCACCCCAGCCCCTACCTCGCCCCCCACACCACAAAGCAACGAAACCCGCATCCAGTTCGCCGCCGGTGCCATCACGTGGCAAGCGCCCATCACCGGCAACGGCAATTTCGTCTTCAACGCCATGCAGGGGCAAAGCGCCGAAATTCTGGTACTGCAAGGTGGCCAGCCAGCCGACGCCGCCCTGGCAATGGCAGCCCCCAACGGCCAGCCATTGCAAACCTACAACATCGGCCGGCCCGACTGGCGCGGCGTGCTGCCCCAAAGCGGCGACTACCACCTCAGCATCGCCGCCCCCCACGGCCTTGCCGGCATGACCCTGCGCGTTACCATCTACCCTCTGCCCAGGGAACCCAAACCCGTGACCGACACCGGCGTGGGCTTCACCCTCACCTACGACGGCCGATACTTCCACCCCCAAAAGCCCGGCGTGTTCCCCAACGAAGTGTTTGGCCTCAACCTGGCCTACAAAGACTTCTTCATGAACACCAACCTGCAAGAAGCCTTCTTCGTCATGGGGTTGGAACCCATCAACAACGCCGATAGCTGCCTCAACACCCCACCGGAAGGCATTGCCATCCAGAGCGCGGTGGGCACATGGCGGGTCAACGGCGTGAACTACCGCTACTACATCGGCGACGAAGGCGCTGCCGGCAACTTTTACCATGCCGACATCTTCCGCACCTACATCCACTCACGCTGCATCACGGTGTACCTCTACACGCACACCACCAACATCAACAACTACACCCCCGGCAGCGTGACGCCCTATGACAAGAAAGGCGTGCTGGCCCAGTTCAAGCGCGTATTCTTCACTCTGCAGTGGCCATAAACCATCACCCGCCACCGCAACAACAAAAAAGCCCGACGGGAATGCCCCGCCGGGCTTTTTCGCGCCCCGCTCAAGCCGGGTTCCGAATAATGTGCCACACCTCGCGCCAGGAAGGCTTTTTGCCGCTCATCAGCACCCCCACCCGGAAGAGGCGCACGCCCGCCCACAGGCTGAACGCCGCCCCCGCGGCAATTGCCAGCACCACCACGCCCAAATCCCACCACGGGATTGGCCCAATAGCCAGGCGAAGCAGCACAGCCGCAGGCGCCGTCCAGGGGAAGTAACTCAAAAGGCGCGGCACCAGGCCATTGGGGTTGATGAAGAAAAGGAAATTGAGCATGAAGGGCAGCGCCGCGAGCAGGGAAACCGCCGCCGAAAACTGCTGGCTTTCCCGCAGATTGCTGCCCAACGAACCCAACCCCGCCATCAGCAGCCCATAAGCGAGGTAACTCAACGGCATGACCACCAGCAACGCAATCAGCAATTGAGGGTCCGGGTGCCGCAACTGGCTCATCGTGGCCTTCAACGCCTCGTATTCCGGGAAACTGTGAACGGCCTGCGTGCCCAGCAACCACAGGCTCAACAGCCACACCATAACCTGCGTCGCAGCCAAAGCAGCCAGGCCGATAACCTTGCCCCACAACAATTCCATCGCGGTGACCGAAGAAAGCAGCAGTTCCATGATGTGGCTTTCCTTTTCCTTCGCCACACTCTGCAAGAGGTAACCTGCCGAACTGAACAAGGCGATGAAAAACAGAAAACTCAACGCGTATCCCACCATGAAGCGGCTGCTGCCTTCCTCTTCGGTATGCACCGCCTCCCGGCTGCCCAGCACCACCACTTGCACATCTGGCCCTTCGGCCATGTGGAGCGCTTGAGCCGACGGATACGCCTTCCGCAACTCGGCATAGAGCAGCAACGTTTGCAAGCGACTGGTCACCGCGTCGGTCACCGTCATGGTGTTGTCGCGCACGTAAACCGTGGCCTTCTGCCCCGCGGCAAGGTCAGGGGGCAACACCAGCAAAGCCAGAAATTGCCCGTCGCGAACGGCTTGCCTGGCATGGTCAAGGTCATCTACCGGCACAAACGGCGCAGGCAAGGCGGCATCGTGCGGCAAGAAGTTGCCCTGGTCATAAACCGCAACGGGCTTGTCCATGCCACCCGCGACCCATGCACCAATATCGGCATGCCCTTTCAGCGCCCGAACCCCGAACAACACCGCCGCCCCCAACAGCGGCAGCCCAAAAGTCACCAACCGATAACCCCAACGGCGGGCGTTGGTGCGATATTCATAAACCGCCACATGGAAAATTTTGCGCAGGTTCACGGCTGCACCTCCTTGGCCGGAGCGGTGTCTCCTGTGGTTTCCTCCACAGCCCGCAAGAAGATCTCTTCCAGCGACGGATACACCACCTCGAAACGCTCCACCGGGGTGCCGGAAGCCACCAGCGCGCGCAGGACTTCCTGCGGAGAGACCCCGCGTTGCGGCAACATAGTCCACACACCATTGCGGGAAGTCACCCGCTGCACAGGCAAGCCTTCGGGCAGCGTTGCCCCTCCAGCGAGGCGCACGGCCAGATCACCGCGTGCATAATGCCTTTGCAGGGCTTCCAGCGAGCCGCGGGCCACAATGCGCCCCCGGTTGATGAGCGCCACCTCATCGGCCAGGGCTTCCACATGCACCAGTTGGTGTGAGCTGAGCAACACGGCCTTCCCCGCGGCGCGAAGGTCGACCACCAGCCGCTTGGCCAACTGAATGTTCACCGGATCCAAGCCCTGGAACGGTTCATCCAGCACCACCACCGGCGGGTCGTGCATCAGCGCCGCCACCAATTGGGCTTTCTGCTGCATCCCGCGAGAAAGTTCATGCACCTTGCGCTCGGCCCAGTCACCGAGGTTCAGCCGCTCCAACCACTGGCTCGCCCGGTCGCGCGCCTCAGCGGCGCGCATCCCCTTGAGAGTGCCAAGATAAGCCAGCAACTCCAGTAAACGGGCATCGCGATAAAGACCGCGCGCTTCGGGAAGGTAGCCCACCTGCTCGCGAGATTGCTGCGGCGGCTTCCCCAACAAACGCACTTCGCCCCCATCGGGGAAGAGAATGCCCATCAGAACGCGGATGGTGGAAGTCTTGCCCGCGCCATTCGGGCCTAACAGGGCAAAAACCTGACCAGGGGCCACCTCAAAAGAAACGCCATCCACGGCTGTAAAATCGCCATAACGCTTGACAAGTTGCTGCACTTCGATGAAGTTCACGGCTTCCTCCCACGAGATCAATCAGGGATGCTGCGGTGCGGCCGCCTCCCCAACATCTAAAATGCGCCGCATCGCCCGTCGGTAAGCCTCCAACGCCTGGCGGCCTTCCGGTGACAGGCGACACAGGGTCAAAGGCATCTTCCCTCGAAAGGTCTTCTCGATGTGCACGTAACCGGCTTCCTCAAGCCTGCTCAGGTGGGCCGAAAGATTACCCTTGGTCAAGCCGGTGGCGTAAAGCAAATAGCGGAAGTCGGCCTCATCGACCACTGAAAGCACCGTCAGGATGGCAAGCCGGGCCGGGGTATGCACCAGCGGGTCCAGGGCGCGAATATCCACCGCGGAGGTCATCAGGTCTCCTCCTCGATAGGGCGGGGGTGGCGGCGGAGATAGCGCCATAGCGTCCACGCGCCCCCCAAGGTTTGCGCCACCCCCAGGGTGGCGAAGTGCAACCCTCCTTGAAGGCTCCACGCGCCCCAAAAGGGAAAGTGCCACCAGGCCCAGGCAGCCCCGCCGCTCAGCAGCACGACCACGGCATAGCCCACGCCGCGCCCCCAATCTTGCGCCCATGCCAGCCCCAAATAAAGGCCCGCCAGCCCAAGGGTGAGCGCCAGCAAATAAAGGCGAGGGGTGCCATCGAGTAACACAAGGCCCGCCAACCCAATCACCCCAGCCACGCCTACCGCGAGCACCATAAAGCGCACCACGCGGCGGCGCAACCACTGGCGGGGATAAGCCACGTAGCCCGTGCGCGGATAGGTCACGCGCCATTTCAGGCGCTGCACTACCCAACGGGTACCCCAGGCAAAAGCCAAAATATAAACCGCCTGCACAACGCCCCACAGACGAGCCTGCGCGGCACCAGACCGGTCGCTCAACCAAAGCAGCACCGCGAGCCCCACAAAGCCCACGCCTATCACCAGTTCAGCGAAACCATCCTCCGTCCAATACCGCCGCACCTGCCGTTCACGAGCACGAGGTGACAAAACATTTGTCGTCACGACCTCCCCTCCTCGCAAACATGTTTGTGCCACAAACTTGTTTGCAGACATTGTAAACCCAACGAAGACGGGCGTCAAGGGTTGCATGGGCAAACTTTAGGGACAGCAAACCGTGACTTCTGCATCCCTCACGCCACCGCTAACGACAAAGTTCCCCCTGCCTCGCCAAAGCCCCCTCACCACCAAGCCAATGGAGCCATCTCTGCCAAGCCAAGGCAGAGATGGCTCCAGAGAAGAAGGGAAAGGTTTACGCGAACCAAGGGGCGCCTCGCCCGCAAGCTGTTTGTCTTCTCTCGCAGGGGGCCTCAAAAGGCCGAGAGCTCAAGGCGCTTCCGTGGGCGTTGGAGAGGGCAACGTCTCGCCCGGGGCAGGAGGCACTTCTCCCGTCGGCGGCGTCGGGAGCACCCCTGCTTGCGATTCACCACCAGCCGGTGCGGGCGATAATACGCCTGCTTGCGGTGCGCCACCCGGCGGTGCGGGCGGCAACACACCTGGCTGTGGTGCACTATCCGGCGGTGGAGGCGGCAACACACCCGCTTGCGGTGCGCCGCCCGGCGGTGGAGGCAGCAACACACCTGGTTGCGGTGCGCCGCCCGGCGGTGGAGGCGGCACGATGCCTTGCGGCACCGGCTGATCAGGAACACCGGATGCCTGCGCCGATACCGATACCGACGGCTGCGGCGGCTGTTGGGCCACAGCCTGCGGCGATGCTTGCCGTCCCCCGCCCCACGCGGGGAACATTCTCCCAGCCACGCCAGAGAACCCTGCCGCCGCCACGACCATCAACGGCACCAGTAATCCTACCAGGAACACCAACCCTGCTATGGCCACATAGCGTTTCCAGTTTTTCATGCCGCCCCCCTCTCTCGCGTCTCCTCCAGATGCCGCAAGATCTCCTGAAGTTCTTCGTAAGTGATTTCGCCGCTGGCATACCGCCGCCGGGCAATCTCTTCAGCCGACATCGCCGGTTTTTTCGCCATCAGCCCTTGCGAGACACCCCCAGCCTCTTTGTTCCAAACCAGATAAACGACCACGGCGACAATCACCGCGAGAATCACCCCAATGGTCAACGGCACGAGACACAAAAGCCCTACACCCGGAGGCGCCGGGGCACCCGGACCCGCTGGCCCCGGAAAGCATCCGCCTAACAACAAAGTTATTCCCAACCCCAACAAACCCAAAAACATCCATCTTAAACGCTTCATCCCCGTACCTCCCAATCCAGGCCACCAGCAACGCGCCGGTGAAAACACGTTCCCAACACCTGCTTTCAGTATAGCGGCACAGCCTTAAGAAACATTGAAGAAAACCTAAAAGTTACGTCCCCCTGGCTGCAAACCCCAAAAGGCACACAACCCTCGCTCCGCGCGCCAGTGGCCGCCAGTCACCCCAAACACAGGGAAAGCCCCACTGAGAAGGCGGTATAATGGCAGCAATCTTATCTCCACCCTCAAATTTTCTTCGCATGCCCATGGACCTCCAAAACAAAGTTGCCGTCATTACTGGCTCGACCCGTGGCTTTGGTCGTGCGTTGGCGCGAGCATTGTTAGCTCGCGGCGCGACGGTGGTGATTTCCGGCCGTCAACAAGAGACGGTCGATGCCACCGTTGCCCAACTCACCCCGCAAGGCACAGTAGCGGGCATAGCCTGTGACGTCAGCGTGGAGGCGCAAGTCCACGCCCTGGCAGCAGCGACCCTCTCGCGCTTCGGCCGCATTGATATCTGGGTCAACAACGCCGGCATTACCGCGCCGCCGGGCGGTGTGCTCGATTTCCCGCCAGCCACCGCCGAGCACATTTGGCGCGTCAACGCGCTGGGCACGTTGCTCGGCACACAAGTCGCGGTGGCGGTAATGAAGCGGCAGCCCGAAGGCGGCACCATCGTGAACCTGTATGGGCGCGGCAGCAACGGCCGCCCGGGCAGCCCTACCGGCCTCTACGCAGCCAGCAAAGCGTGGATTACCTCGTTCACCCGCACCCTCGCGCAGGAATACCACCACCTGCCCATCCGCTTTATTGGCTTTAGCCCGGGTATGATGACCACCGACATGCTGCGGGTACGCGAAGTGGTCGGCGAACAAGCCGCGGCGCGGCTGCGGAACCTGCCGCGCGTGCTGGCTGCCCTCGCCACGTCGCCCGAAGTGCCCGCGAAGGCCCTGGTACGCTTACTCGAGCGCAATCACAAGCCCTTTGTGGAATACCGCAGCCTGCGGGGCTTCCGCCTGCTGAAAGGGCTGGTTTACATGGCGTGGTTGAACCTGCGGGGCGCACCCACCCTCCCCCGCGACCAACTCACCATCGAGCCGCCTTACGAACCACCACTTTCCCGTTGAGAAGGGCGCTTTACCCAAAACCGAGGTTAAAAAACAAACCGCCGGGCAAAGTTTACCCGGCGGTCTCGTCTCAGGTCTGGGATGTCAGGCTACGAGGCGTGCAAGTCGTGCATCATTCGCACGAACTCTTCATGGGAAATCTCGCCGCGAGCGTATCGCGCTCGCAAGATCTCTTCGGGCATGACCTCATACGAGGTTCTCATGGGATGCATCATGTGGTGATGATGGTAGCGGGAAGGCATTGCCAGCACGCCAATCACCACCAGAGCAATCAGAAAGAAGAAACCAAAGAACATCACCGCGGCACCTCCGGGCCTTCCAGATCGTTCAACATCTGCAGGTACTGTTCACGGGTAATCTCGCCCCGCGCGTAGCGGGCTTTGAGAATCACCTTGGGGTCGTCCACACTCCCGGGCGGGGGTGTTTGGAAAGGCGCCGTGGGCACACCACGCCCGCCGTAACCCGCACGGCGTACCAGCCAAACGATCAGCCAGACCACGCCGCCGACGAACAGCAACACCAGGAACAAATTCAGCAGGGCACCAAGCCAGCCCCAGCCGCCTAACCATCCCAAACCTCCACAGCAACCACCCATCATCGGGCACCTCCTTGAAAAAGTTTCGTTGTGGAATTGCTATCTTACGCTCTAAGAATAGCGCCCTGAGGTCAAGACCTTTCCAAGATGCTGTGAAGATTTGGTAAAGAAACCCGAGTTTCGGATAATCGCGCTCGCAGCGTGCCGTGCTCCGACTCCATTCCCCCTGAGCGCCCCGCTCAGCACGAATGCACCCTCTGGACAGTGGTTGGCATCTGGCGTTGACGTGGCAGGATATCTCATTGCCCTTTACACACACTGGCTATACGAAATCCACCACTGGTTTGCTTTCTTCCGGCTTACGTCATGCCGCGTGGGTCCAGCAAGCGCCGAAGCTCCTCTTCGGATAAATCCGTCATCTCCAACGCCACTTCCAGCACCGGCCGGCCTTCACGGTAGGCGCGCTTGGCTATTTCCGCAGCGCGGTCGTAACCAATGTGCGGGTTGAGGGCCGTCACCAGAATGGGATTACGCGCCAGCGCCCGGCGTGCCTTTTCCGGCTTAGGCTGCAGCCCTCGAATTGCCTTCTCAGCCAGCACTTCGGCCGCGTTGGCGAGCAAGCGAATAGATTCCAACAAATCGTAGGCAACGAGAGGGAGCATGGTATTGAGTTCAAAATTGCCGCCCTGCCCGGCCACGGCAATTGCCGTAGTATAGCCAACCACCTGCGCGCACACCATCACCACAGCCTCTGGAATGACCGGATTGACCTTCCCCGGCATGATCGACGAGCCCGGCTGCACAGCCGGGAGGGCAATTTCACCCAACCCGGCCAGAGGCCCCGAGTTCATCCAGCGCAGGTCGTTGGCAAGTTTTGTCATAGCGGCCGCGGTAGCCTGCAATTGGCCGGCAAATTCTACCGCCGCGTCTTGAGAAGCCTGAAGGGCAAAGTGGTTGTCGGTTTCCCGAAAAGGCTGGCCGGTCAAAGCCGCAACGGCTTCCGCCACACGCCGGCCAAAGCCCGGCGGGGCATTGACGCCTGTACCCACAGCAGTGCCGCCCAAGGTGATTTCCTCAAACGCCGCAGCCGACCGCTTGAGCCCTGCGACGCGGCGCTCAATCTGCCCGGCATAGCCCTGGAACTCCTGTCCCATACGAATGGGCAAGGCATCCATCAAGTGGGTGCGCCCCGTTTTGACCACTTCGTCAAGGGCCTCTGCTTTTTCCAGCACCACGGCATGCAGGCCTTCCAACGCTGGCAAAAGGCGCTCGTGCGTCGCCAGCAAAGCCGCAATGTGAATGGCCGAGGGAATGACATCGTTGGAAGACTGCCCCATGTTGACGTGGTCATTGGGGTGCACGTGCGCCGACGCTCTCCGCGCCGCCAGCAGTTGCATTGCCCGGTTGGCAATGACTTCGTTGGCGTTCATATTGGTCGAAGTGCCAGAGCCGGTTTGGAAAACGTCCACAGGAAAGTGCTCATCCCAACGGCCCACGGCGACTTCCCGCGCGGCCTCACGAATGGCCTCGGCAAGGGCAGGGTCGAGTTTGCCCAGTTCGGCGTTGACCTGAGCCGCAGCCTCTTTGATAATGCCCAGGGCGCGAATCATCTCACGCGGCATTCGCAACCCACTGATGGGGAAATTTTCCACCGCGCGCTGCGTTTGGGCGCCATAAAGAGCCTCTTGGGGCACCTGCACCTCCCCCAAAGAATCTTTGGCTATACGAAATTGCGCCATGAACACTCCTCATATCGTCGGTCATGCAGCCCACCGGGGGCTTGAAGCCTCATTGTAGCACAACCCCGCGGCAGGTCTGCCCCCCCTGGCGCTATGCCAGCCTGCGCACCTTCACCTGCGCCATCAATCCGTCAAGTTCCTCCGGCGCAAACAACGCCGTGCCGGGGTGCGCGGCCGTCCCGCTGCCGCAACTGACTGCCAGCCGAAGGACGCCTTCCAGCGGCAAGCGGCGGGTCAGGCCGGCCACCAGGCCGCCCACCAGCGAGTCCCCCGCCCCCACCGTCGAGCGCACCCGCACTCGCGGGGCTGTCGCGTGGTAAGCGCCCTCCGGCCCCACCAGCAGCGCGCCTTCCTCGCCCAGCGAAACGCACACATAAGTGCTCCTGGCCTGCATTTTGACCGCTTCTTGCAGCACGTCGTCCAAGGTCAAAAGTTTTCGCCCGCAGAACATCTCCAGTTCGTAGCGGTTGGGCTTGACCAAAAAGGGGCGCGCCTCTAACGCCTCGGCCAGCATTTCGCCCTTGGTATCGACCACGGGCCTGGCCTCCACCTTGTGCAGCATCCGCACCAGGTCACGATAAACCGTAGGCGGCACGCCGGCAGGCAACGAACCCGTCACCACGCCAAACCCACCGGCCGAGGCTTCTACAAACTGGCGCTTGATCTCCTCCAGCGCCTCTGGCGGCACCTCCGGGCCAATACCGTCGAGCTCATACTGGGTGCGCGGCGACTTTTCCAAAATAGTGCAATTGATGCGGGTTTCGCCGGGAATGTTCACGACGCGGAAGTCATCCAGTTCATGGCGAACCAACCGCTGGACCAACAAGCCAATTTCGCCTGCCAGGAGGGCAAAATTGGTAGCCCGCACTTCCAGCCGTTTCAGCGCCCGCCCCACATTGATGCCATTGCCGCCGGGGTCAAAGCGCGTATGGTCGGCCCGGACCTTCTGGTCGGGAACGAGGGTGGGGAATTCGTAACTGACATCCAGACAAGGGTTAAGTGTAAGCGTAGCAACTTTCACGGTCGTTCCTTCCTTCTTTGAAGTTTAATGCAACACGAGCGCGGCCGCATCAGCCGCAAAGGCGATGAGAATGGTAAAAGCAGCAATGCCATTCACCCACAGCGGATTTTTGGCGCTTCCCACCACACGCCGATCGTTGGAAAGCACCAACAAAATGAGCATCAACACCGGCAGCAACACGCCATCCAACACTTGCGAGTAATACAATGCCTCGGCAGGGCGAAAATTCGGCCACAAAGAAATGAGCATACCGCCTCCCAGCGCTGCCACCAGCACCACCAGGAAACCACGAGCGTGCGCGCCTCTCGCGCCAAAGCCCTCCGGCCAGCCCATCAACTCGGCAATGGCATAGGCCGTGGAACCCGCCAGCACAGGCAGCGCCAACAACCCCGAGCCGACAATGCCCACGATGAAAATGGCAACGCCTGCTTTGCCCAGCGGCGCGAGCGCCTGGGCGGCGTCGGCCACGCTCTGAATATGACCTCCCCCCGCGTGGATGGTCATGGCCGCAGCCACAATGATGAAAAACGCGATGAGGTTGCTATACACCATGCCCGGCCACACCCCCAGCCCTGTTTCGCTGGCCTGAATGGTAATGCCTTCCTGCAATTCCTCAACCTCCTCGCCTGCCTGCCAGAACAGCAAGTAGGGCGAGATGGTCGTGCCCAGAAGCCCCAGGGAAGCCATCGTCCACGCTTTATGGCCGCCGATATGGGGCGCGAAAGTGGCCTGCAGAAGCGCCGCCCAATCGGGCTTTGCCATGATAGCAGCGGCCACATAAGCCAAAAGCACCGCCGTGAGGAACACCAAAATGCGCTTGATTTGGGTATAACCACGGTGAAGCACCACCAACAGCGAGACCAAAATGAGGGGGACAAAAAACTCCCAGCGAACCCCCGTGGCAATCTGAAGCGCAGAAGCCACCCCGGCAGCATCGGCAGCAATGGTAGCAATGTTGGCGATGGCTAAAACCAGCACAATGATTAGTGCCGCCGCCCGCCCGTACCGCTTCCTCACCACCGCGGCAAGGCCATCATGGGCAGCAACCGCAATCCGCGCGGCCATACTGTTCGCTGCGGCCAGCATGGGCGTCGAAAGCACCAACAGCCACAACTGGCTGAACCCGGTGGTCGCGCCCACCACCGTATAGGTCAACACCCCTGCCGGGTCATCCCCCGCGCCCCCTGTGATCAAGGCCGGCAGCGACTCTTTCAACAGTTCTTTCGCCCTGGCTTCCTCGCTTTCCAGGCGCTTATTTGCCATCAGCTCACCTTGGTGCCGCTCGTGAGAGCAAAGAGGCTTTCAACTGCCGCTTTCGCCGATAGTACAGCACCTCTAACGCATAACTCAGCACGAAAAGGCCGAGGGAAGTGAAAAACAAAGGCTTGTCTTGGTGCCATTGGTTGATCACCAACTCAATCGCCACCAGCGAGATGACCATCAGGTTGAAAAAGACAATGCCGCGGTGCCCCCCTACTTCCTCAGCCAACAAGAGGTGCGCATAAAGCACGAAAATGTAAATGACCGTCATAATCAAACTGGTCATAGAAGCAATTTCGCCAATGTCAAAAAACAGGGCGAAAACCATACCCAGCACCGCCGTAAGATACAACCCCAAATGCTCACTAAACCACTCTTTCCGCGAATACTCCTCGGGCAAAGGCAGTTCACCATCTTTCATCAAAGCGTACGCGACGTTGGCCCCCCCGTAAAGGGTGGCATTCAAGGCTGAGGATATCGAGAAAAGGGCACCAATGCTAAGAAGCAGGAAGCCAAACTGCCCCAGCGCCGGTTCAGCAGCCACGGCGAGGGCATTCTCCCCAAATTTTTGCAGTTCACCCATGGGCAAAGCGCCCACAGCCGCCACCGAGACGCCAATATAGACAATCATCACAATGACGATACTGATATAAATCGCCCGGGGCACGTTGCGCTGCGGGTCTTTCATGTTTTCGCTGGCATTGGTCACCAAACCAAAGCCCATGTAAGAGAGGAAGAAAATAATCGAAGCCGCGAGTACGCCGTTCAGGCCAGTCGGTGAGGCATCGGGCTTGAGATATCCGGGGTGGAGCACGGTGAAGCCAGCGACAATAAACACGCCCAACACCGTGAGTTTGACCATCACAATCCAAAACTCCGCTTTGCCCACGGCCTTTGCCCCGCCGAAATAATTCAACGAGCCGAACAAAGCAATCACCAGCACTTCAACCCCCATCTTCACCACCGGTGCACTCAAGCCAATCAAAGGCAAAAAATAGCCAGCAAAGCCCGACGCAAAAAGCGAAATCGAGACCACAAAACTAAGCCACATGAGGATGCTCAAAGTCCCCACAAGAGGGGAGTCGCCCAGCCCTTTCAAGATAAAGGCAATCGGCCCCGCGTTCGAGACAATTTTGCTTCCCATCTTGCCGTAGGAATATGCCACCATGGCCGCATAGACCCCCGAGACGACAAACGCCCAGGGGAGATCTCGGCCTGCAATTTGAACGCCCACCCCGAAAATCGAAAAGATACTGGCGCCAATCATGGTGCCCACGGCCATAGCGATGGCTTCGACTAACGAAATTTTGCCTTTACGCATGTCTTCCGCCTCCTCGCGAGTACACCTTCCACTTCCTCAGAGCACAACGCCCTATCATCGTCCACGCCGCAGCACCAACACCACCGCGCCGACCAACACAAAAGCCAAACCCAGACCCACCAGCGCGAACTTAACCGTGGCACAACCTGCCGCCAGGGAAGGCCAGAACTCCGCGCGCGAGCCCAACAGCCAGCGAATCAAGGCCCAGTTCTCCACAGCATCCAGCACAGCAGCCAAAACCTGCCCCCAGGCCAGCCCCACCGCCATCCGTGCAGCCGCGCCCCCTAACTTCTCCCCCACCAGCACACAACCCAGCCCGATGGTCAGAGCATAGAGCACCATGAAAAGATAATCAACCCCCAGGCTCAAGCCCGCGGCAATACGCGCCGTCGCATCCCACGACGCCAAAATCGCCTGCGCCTGCTCAGGACCGCCGGCAAACTCAAAAGAGACAATGCCATTCGGCGCGGCCGCGGTGTGCAAAGGCACATCCAGGGCGCTGATGGCAGCGAACACCACCAGCGTAGCGATCAATAACACCCCAAAAGCCGCACGGCGGTGCATCGGGGCCAGCCAACTCAAAGGGTGGGGCATCGTGAGACCTCCTTGGCGGGACAAACTTCACACACTGCTTCCATTGGTTTCGACAAAATACAGCCACAGGAAAGCGCTTCAGCGCGACTCCGCAAAGCACTACCGCCTGCGCAGCGCCATCGCGACGCGCTATGGTTATGATACCATGTTGCGCTGAATGCTCGCCTGCCCCCTATCAGCAGCCCCCCAGGCCCAGCGTGCTCAGGCACGGCGGGCTTTTTCCAGCCGTTCACGCACCTCTGCCGGAGAAGCCAGCGAAAGCACCTCTGTCGCGAGGGCCTGCGCCTCGGCAAGCGGCCATGCTCGCACCGCGGCTTTCACCGCCGGAATCGAAGGCGCGGCCATGCTCAGTTCATCCACACCCAGGCCCAAAAGCACCGGAGCAGCCAGCGGGTCACCGCCGAGTTCCCCGCACACCCCTACCCAAACATCGTGGGCATGGGCAGCCTCCACCACCTGCTTGATCAGCCGCAACACCGCAGGATGCAACGCGTCGGCCATCGGCCCCACCGCCGGGTGCGTGCGGTCGGCGGCCAGGGTATATTGCGAGAGGTCGTTGGTGCCAATGCTGAAGAAATCCACTTCGCGCGCGAGCACATCGGCCAGCACCGCCGCGGAGGGTATCTCGATCATCACTCCCACTTCCACGTTTTGCGCGTAAGGCAAGCCTTCTGCTTCCAACGCCTGACGAACAGCCGCCAGGTGGGTTTTAGCCGCGCACACTTCATCTACCGACGCCACCATGGGGAACATGATTTTGACGCCCTCGGCATTCGCGCCAGCGCGCAAAATCGCGCGCAGTTGGGTGCGGAACATTTCCGGATGCGCCAGAGAAAGGCGAATGCCCCGCTGGCCGAGGAAGGGATTGGCTTCGGCGGGCAGGTGCAGATACGGAATGTCTTTGTCGCCGCCAATGTCGGCGGTGCGGAAGATGACCGGCCGCCCGGCCATGACTTCCAGGTAAGGTGCATAAGCCGCCATTTGCTCTTCTTCGTCCGGCGGCGACGTCCGCTCCATGTAAAGGAATTCCGTGCGCAAGAGGCCTACGCCCTCGGCCCCGAAAGCCAGGGCCTGCTCGGCCTCCTCCCGGCCACCGCCGCCCAAATTAGCGCCAATTTCCACCCGGTGGCCGTCAGGCGTAATCGCGGGCGCGCCGGCCTCGGCCTGCGCGCTGCGGCGCGCCCGCGCCAGCGCGGTTTCCCGTTCCCGGTAGGCAGCCAGGGTGGCTTCCTCAGGGGAAACAATGACCTCGCCCGCCTCGCCATCGACGATCATCAAGACGCCTTCCCGTGCAGTTTCCAGCACGGCAGCATCAACCCCCACCACGGCAGGCAACCCCAAACCGCGCGCCAAAATGGCGACATGCGAGGTTTTGCTGCCCTGCACCGTGCAAAAACCGCGCACGAGTTCGTGAGGAAGCAAAATCGTCTGAGAAGGGGTGAGTTCCTGCGCCACAATCACAGAAGGCTTTTCGGGCTGGGCAATGGCCCCTGCCGTGCCGCTCAGATGAGCCGCGACCCGCGCACCGACGTCGCGCAAATCCACCGCGCGGGCGCTGAACACCGGGTCGTTCAACGCTTCAAGCATGGCCGCCTGGGCCTCAATGGCCTGCTGCCAGGCTGTGAGGGCGCTTGTGCCCTCGCGAATGGCCGCTTCGACCTGCTGCGTCAAGGTCGGGTCATCCAAAAACATGGCGTGGACTTTGAAAATCTCGGCCTCTTGCCCCCCCACACGACGCTGGGCTTCCTCATAGAGCCTTTGAATTTCTTCACGGGCGGCTTGCAAGGCGCGCTTCAGGCGGGCAAGTTCTTCTTCGGGGCTTCCCACCGATGCCGAGGCCCCCTGCCCCTTTGTGGAAGCAGCCGCAAACAAAAACGCCGGGGCAATTGCCACCCCGCCGGAAGCCGCAATGCCGCGAAATCGTCGTTCAGTCATGGTTTTGTCCTTGAGGCGTTGTGGCATCCAGGGAAAGGATCAATTCTGCGGCTTCGCTATCGGTCACCAGGTAATCAATGACACCGCTGCGCAACGCACCGAGGATGGCCGGGGCCTTTCTGCGTCCCCCAGCCACGCCCACCACCACGGGGATGCGCGTCAATCCTTCCCACGAGATGCCAATCAGCCGACGATGGAGGTCCAAATCGAGCAGTTCGCCATGCTGGTTATAGAAATAACCGCAGACATCCCCCACGCCGCCCAAGGCGGTAATCTGCTCCAGGTCGGCTTCCGAGAGCAGTTGCGCATTGAACATGCTGGAAAGCGTCGGCGGGGAAACCGCGCCAATGCCCACCAGGGCGATATCGGCCTGCTCGGCCAGCGCGATGGCATCGCGCACCGCTGGCGCGCTGACGATGGCCTCACGGGCTTCGGGGGTGCTGGCAAGCAAAGGGGCTGGCAGGTAACGGTATTGCCCAGAAAGCGTCTGCGCCAGCCAGCGGGTGAGGTCAGGGCCATCCAGCAAGGGGTTTACCGAGCCTACGGTGCCCATCAATTGCACCACGGTCACGCCTTTTTGGCGCGCCGAGCGCAAGGCGCTCACCACCTGATACACCCCGGTGCTCCAGGCAATGCCGAGTACCGACTTGCCTTCCAGCAACTCGGCCAGGCGGTTCGCGGCCAACACACCTAACGCCTGCACCACCTGCATATAGCCGCGCCCGCCCCGGTCCATCACCAGCGCTTCCTGCAAGGGGAAACGCCGTTCTAACCGTGATTGCAGTTCCGCCACCCGGCTCCACGGCCCTTGAATGCGAATTTCCACAATGCCAAGGTCGCGAGCCTCTGCCAACCAGCGCGAAACCTGCGAGCGGGAAACCCCCATCTCGCGCGCAATCTGCGCCTGTGTCAGATCTTGCTCATAATACAGGCGAGCCACGCGCGCCAGTTTCAGGTGATAGGGATCGGTGGTCGGCATACAATTTCACCCATCGGCGAGGTGTCAGCCCTTGCTTTCGGTTTTGCTTTCAGTTTCGGTTTCGCCTTCGCCAAAATTGCTTTCTGCCAACGCCTTCAGGGCTTGCAGCGCCTCCGCAGCATCTTCTCCCGAAGCGACGATCTCGATTTCGTGCCCCTGCGCCACACCAATGCTCATCACACCCAAGATGCTTTTGGCATCAACGAAGGGCGTGCCGCGGGTGATATTGCGGACCTGCACGTTGGCCTGGAACTCACCAGCCGTTTGGACAAACAACGCTGCGGGGCGCGCGTGTAGCCCTACGGGGTTATTGATTTGCAACACCAGGGATAAACTTTCGCCTTCGCTCATCACAAAATTTTCCTCATCGTGCTGGCAGCCTCGGCGGCCTTTTTGACTTCGTCTAACCCACGCCCCAGCGAGGCTTCCACAGCAGCCACAATGGCACCCTCGACCAGCGGGGCATCAGTCATTTGAATTTTTTCCTGTTGGTCGGCATCCATCATCTCGATGGCCATTTGGGCACTCATCACTGCACTGCCCAAATCCATCAGCACCAACACCCCATCGGGGGAATATGCGGCCTGCAAGGCTGCGAAAATCCGCTCGGCGTTGGTGCCCAGGGTTTCATCATCCACACCACCAGCGGCGGCAATTGCCACGCGCCCCTGGCTCATCTGTTCAGCCATTTCCTTGACGCCCTCGGCCACCTTGGCGCTGTGTGAAACAACAACGATTCCAATCATCTGCTTTGCTCCTTCGACGCGCGGCACCGAGGGCAAGTGGCAACTTCATGAACCGTCTCTTCTGTCCAGGGGTCATCCCAAGAAGGCGGCTCTTTGAACCCCACCGCGCCGCACGCACAAGCATACCATCCCGGCGGGGCCGCGTCAAGACTCATCCTCGGCGCCTGCAAATCCACGAGTTCGACGCCCATGTGCCAACGGGCGTTGGTAAACAAACGCTGCGCCCCCACGGCTTGCAGCCGTGAGAAAAAAACGGCGAAATGTTCCGAATGACGCACCAACAAGATCCCCGTGGTCACATCATGGGGAAAGGGGAAATCCAGTGCGTTGGCGCAAATAACTTGCAAATTGGGCGGTAGCCCGGCGCCCATGCGATGTAAAAAGTCGGCCACCAACGTCGGATGCACCTCTACCGCATAGACCTTGCGCACACGCCGGGCAGCCGCGACAGCCAGCCGGAAATCGCCTGCCCCAATGTCCAGCACGACGTCTTCGGGTTTCAAGTGCTCTAACACAAAAGCATACACCGAAGGATCGTAAGGGGCGTACCACACTTCCCAGGGGCTCAATCCCCGTTGCGCCGCAAACGCGGCCACGTCGCCCTGGAACTGCGGGGCCTTGGCTTCCCACTTCATCGTGAATGTAACCAACGGCTCAAAGTGAAAACGAACAGGAACACCAACCACATGGCAGCGGTCATCACGGCCGCGACTTTCAAACTCACCTGCCAGTCAGCCCCCGGAGGAGCAGACAGCCACACCAGCACAAACACCGCCAGGGTCAAAAGCACCATCAACACCGTGCCTGTCCGGCGGCTTATCCAGGGCTTTGCCGTGCTCTTCGTCGTGCTGACTTCTACGGCTTCTTGCTCTTGTGCATCCCGTTTTTTGCTCAAAACAACCTCCGGAAATCGGTTTTCACACAATGGCGGCGAACAACCAAAGCCCATAGCCAAACAACAACAGCCCAAGCAGGGTCAACGCGACGGTCACGCCTCGCGCGGTTTTGGCCGAGACACCGCTATCGAGCACAAGGGCACGCACACCAGCCAGCGCGTGGAAAATCACCGTGGCAAGAAACAGGATTTCCAGCGTCAGCACCCACGGGTTGGAAAGATAATCCACCACCTGCTGGTAAGTCAGCAGCCCTCCCGCGGCAAAGTGGTTGACAATCAGGTGCACCGCCAACAGCACCACCAGCAGCAATCCACTCAAAGCCTGCCAAACCCAGGTGTTCAGGCGTCGTGACATTGCGGTCTCCTTAGAGCATCAGCACGGCAGCAACGAGCGTCAACAGCGCCGAAAGCACCACCGTGCCCCAGAACATGGCTTCGTGCCGCTCCACGCCCACGTTGAGGCCCATGAGCATCAAGCGCAAGCCATTCAAGCCGTGGAAAAGTGTTGCGGCGATCAGCCCTACCTCAAGCACCGTAATCCAGAGGCTTTTCATGGCCGCCACCATGGCAGCGTATGCTTCTGGTCCACGAGCCAGATAACTCAAAAAGTAAAAATGGAGGAACAGGTAAAACACCAGCACCAAGCCGGTCAAACGGTGGAGTACGAAAGCCCAACCACCCACACTGCGTCCTCGCAGGCGGAACCAGTCGCCAAAACGGCGCTTCGGTTGACGCGGCTCAGGTCGTTGGTAAGTATCAGAAACCATGACGTCCTCCTCCAGCGCCTATTTGTGCTTGCCCGCGAGCAGTGTTTCCCGCAGGTACATGATCATGCTGCCCGGGTTGACGTCGTTGGGGCATGCCGCCGAACATTCCATGGCAGCATGGCAACGCCAGCACCCAGACTCGTTGTCTACCATCGCCAACACCGTGGGGACGCTCTGGCCGCGCGGCTCTTGCACTACTCGCGCTGCCGCAGCCAGGGCGGCCGGGCCCAGGTAGTCGGGGTCTGTCGCGACCACGGGGCACGCCGAGAGACACAAACCACACTCCAGACAGCTCTCAAAGCGCATGTAGGTGCCAACGGCTTCCGGCGGGGTGGCTTCCGGCCAATATTCGCTCTGGCGGATGTAAGGCATGCCCACCGGTTCGTATTTCTCGAAGAACGGCGTCATGTCTACCACCAGGTCGCTCACCAGCGGCGCGTTGCGGAGCGGCTCCACGACGACCGTCTTGGTTTTCAGCGCCAGGACATTGGTTACACAGGCCAACACCTCTTTGCCGTTGACCAGCATACCGCACGTGCCGCAGGAACCGTGGTGACACGAATGGCGGTAGGTCAGCGTGGGGTCATCCAGCCGCAGCATTTCCAACACATCGAGCACGGTGGTGTGGTCTTCCACTTCCACCTGGAAAGTATCGTAACGCGGCGGGTCGATTTCACCGGGCTTGTAGCGAAAGATTTTGAAGGTCACCGTTGCCATGTCACCACCTCCGCCGGTAGTAAGCGGTGTGCGGCAGCAAGACGACCTCACGGGTGCGGCACGGGGCGTCGAGACCCAATTTACGCACCACGACGTTGGCCGTCACTTCAGCCATGCCGCGGGCCGTGGTTGCCTTGCCTCCGGCGATGGTGACAAAGCCCTCGACCCCATCGCGGTCGGCGTGGTCGAAGCATTTGAAGGTACGGCTGAGTTCGCGGCCGGTGTGCGCGCCACCGGAACCGATCAGCGGCCTTGCCGCCGCCCATGCTGCGCGCATTTTCGCGTTTTTGATCGCCGGCACCAACACTGCCCCATATTCATACATCAGTTGGATGTGTTCTTTCTTCATCTCCAGGCGGTCAGGGTCTTCCACAACCCACGAGCTGGTGCCGATGACCGAAAGGGTGCGTTGAGGCACAATAATGTCGCCATCGCCCGAGCGGTGCATCCGGTTGAGGACCATGTTGTTCCACCGGCCGTACACGGCCACCAACACACCCGGGGAAGGCTGTAAGGGCACATGCACGCCTGCCATGGCCGCGATCTTCCCCGACCAGGCCCCGCCAGCGTTGACCACGATGTCGGCGCCAATGGTGTAGGTTTTTTCGGTCACATGGTCGCGCACCCGGACGCCCACCACGGTCTTGCCTTGCATGAGAAGTTCTTCGACTTCGGTATAGGTTTTGATGACCGCACCATTGCTTTGGGCCGTCGCCAAAAAGCGCAGGGGAAGCCGCATGGCATCCATCGTGCCGTCGGGCACTTCCACAGCGGCTTTGACTTCCGGGTTGAGGTTAGGCTCACGGGCCAGGGCTTCCTGAGGTGTGATTTCTTTATAAGGGATGCCGCAAGTTTCCAACCCCTCAAGGAAGGCCGGGCGGTAGGCCATATCTTCGTCGGTGATGGCAACAAAGAGGCCGTTGTTGAGTTCAAAGGAACCCGGTGCAATTTTGCGAAGGATGGTGTTTTCCTGGATACATTCTTTGGCGGATTCCTGGTCTTTGACCGCATAGCGCGCGCCGCTGTGAAGCAGGCCGTGGTGTCGGCCGCTGGTGCCCGAGGTAACCTCGCCGCGCTCCACAACGGTGACCTGCACGCCGCGCAGGCTCAGATCGTGCGCCAGCGCCGCGCCCGTCGCCCCGCCGCCGATAATGACCACATGGGGTTTGCTCATATCAGTGCTCCGGTATGCCTATGCGCCAGTACCCCCGTAGGGGCGACCGCGAGGGCCGCCCCTACGGACTGGAGGAGCTGGGTTTATTCAACCCAGTTGAAGGTGCGTTCCACTGCTTTGAGCCAGCCTTTGTAAAGGCGAGCGCGCTCGTCGGCGTCCATCTTCGGGTCCCAGGTGTGATCGATTTGCCAGTTGGCCCGCAGGTCATCCAGGTTGTTCCAGAAGCCCACGGCCAGACCGGCCGCATACGAAGCGCCCAACGAGGTGGTTTCAGCCACCTTGGGGCGTACCACGGGCACACCGAGGATGTCGGCCTGGAACTGCATGAGCAGTTCATTGTAAACCATGCCGCCGTCTACTTTCAAGGCTTTCAGGTCTACGCCCGAGTCTTTCTTCATGGCATCGAGCACTTCGCGGGTCTGGTAGGCTGTGGCTTCCAGCGCGGCGCGGCAGATATGGCCCTTCTTGATGTAGCGGGTCAGGCCCACGATCACGCCGCGAGCATCGGAGCGCCAGTAGGGGGCAAACAGGCCCGAGAAGGCCGGCACGAAGTAAATGCCGCCATTGTCTTCCACGCTGCGGGCGCAGGGTTCAATGTCGGCCGACTTTTCGAAGAATTCCAGGTTGTCGCGCAGCCACTGCACCAGCGCGCCGGTGATGGCGATGGAGCCTTCCAGCGCGTAGTGAGCCGGCTGGTCGCCAAACTTGTAGGCCAGGGTGGTGAGCAGCCCGCTCTTGCTGGGCACGGCCTCGGTGCCGGTGTTGAGCAGCATGAAGCAGCCCGTGCCGTAGGTGTTCTTGGCTTCACCGACATCGTAGCAGGTCTGCCCCACCAACGCAGCCTGTTGGTCGCCCAGGTCGCCCGCGACGGGGATTTCGTAGCCGAAGGGGCCGTCCTTGGTGGTCATGCCATAAACGGCACTGGAGGGTTTGATCTCGGGCAGCATCTGGCGCGGAATGCCCAAAATGCTCAGAATCTCGTCGTCCCAATCCAGGGTCTTGAGGTCCATCAGCATGGTGCGGCTGGCGTTGGTGACGTCGGTGATGTGCACGCCGCCGTTGGGGCCGCCAGTCAGCCACCAGATTTCCCACGAGTCAATGTTGCCAAAGAGGGCGTCGCCCTTCTCCGCCGCCTCACGCACGCCGGGGACGTTCTCCAAAATCCATTTGATTTTGGGGCCAGAGAAGTAGGTCGCCAGAGGAAGGCCCACTTTCGCGCGGAAGCGATCTTGCCCGCCTTCCTTTGCCAGGGTGTCGCAGATTTCCTTGGTGCGGGTGTCTTGCCAGACGATGGCATTGTAGAACGGCTTGCCGGTTTTGCGATCCCACACGATGGTGGTTTCGCGCTGGTTGGTGACGCCAATGGCTGCCAGCTCAGAGGGGTCCACACCGGCCTTTTCCAGCGCGCCCTTGATCACTTGCTGGGTGCGCTCCCAGATTTCCATCGGGTCGTGTTCCACCCAACCGGGCTTGGGGTAGATTTGCTCGTGCTCCAACTGGTGCACACCAACCACCTGGCCGGAATGGTCGAAAATCATAAAACGGGTGCTGGTCGTACCCTGATCTACTGCGCCAACATATTTCTTCGCCATCTCAACACTCCTTTCTTACTCAGGCGTCCGCATGGTTCCACACTTCGGCTGCGGACTTAAAGAGCAGATACGAGGAAGTCGCGCCGGGGTCTTGATGTCCGGCGCTGCGCTCGCCCAGGTAGCTGGCACGCCCTCGACGGGCCACAAGGGGAATGGTGGCTTTCATGCCTTCTTCGGCCGCAGCGGTGGCCTTTTCCAGCGCCGTGTGCAGGTCTTCACCGGCTTCCACGGCCTTTTGAAGGGCTTCCACTGCGGGGGTGAGAGCGTCCACCATAGTTTTATCGCCAGGCTCTGCTTTGCCGCGCTGTTTGACGCCTTCCAGCGCAGCCTGGAACATCTTCACGACGTCTTCAGGGCTCAGCGCGTCTTTGTTGCCTACCGCCATCCCCATGCGCATGAAAAGGGTACCATACAAGGGGCCCCCTGCGCCTCCCACGGTGGACACCAGCACCATCCCCACTTTCTTGAGGATGGTGCCGATGTCCTTGTCTTCCACGGTGGGGAGTTGGGCCATCACAGCCTCAAACCCTCGCTGCATGTTGATGCCGTGGTCGGCGTCCCCGATGGCAGCATCCAGCTGGGTGAGGTATTCCTTCTGCTCGTCAATGACGTGGGCGTAATGCTTGAGCCAGTTTAGCACATCGGCTTTGGTTACCATACCTCATCTCCCGCGTTCAAGGCATCGGGGTTGATTACATGCCCCACCGGAGGGCTGGCGTCTTCACCGGCGCGTCCCAGAACTTCAGGAGTTCGTCATCAACTCGCAAGAGGGTAATCGAGGTGCCTGCCATTTCCAGCGAGGTGATGTAGTTGCCGATGAGGTTGCGCTCAATCTTGATGCCTTTGGCATCGCAGATTTGCGCCAGGCGGCGATAGACGATGTAGAGTTCGATGAGCGGGGTACCGCCCATGCCGTTGACCATCGCAATGACGCGATCGCCGGACTTGAAGGGCAGGTCTTCCAGGATGGCTTCGGCGAGCATATCGACGATTTCGTCGGCGGGTTTGATCTTCATGCGGGTGCGGCCCGGTTCGCCGTGAATGCCGATGCCGATTTCCATCTCATCGTCGCCAATATCGAAGGTGGGCTTGCCGGCAACCGGCACGGTGCAGGAAGTCAGGGCCATGCCCATGCTGCGGCCGTTTTCGTTGACGCGCTTGGCAATTTCAGCCACTTTTGCCAGCGGAAGCCCGGCCTCAGCGGCGGCGCCGGCGATCTTTTCCACAAACACCGTCACACCCACACCGCGGCGCCCCTGCGTGTAGAGGCTGTCTTCCACCGCGACGTCGTCGTTGGTGATCACCGTCGCGACTTCAATGCCCTCGCTCTGCGCCATCTCAGCGGCCATTTCAAAGTTCATCACATCGCCGCTGTAGTTCTTGACGATGTGAAGCACGCCCGCGCCGCCGCTCACGGCCTTGGTGGCTTCATAAATCTGATCAGGGGTCGGCGAAGTGAACACTTCACCAGGGCAGGCCGCATCCAGCATGCCAACGCCCACATAGCCGCCGTGCAGGGGCTCGTGCCCGCTGCCGCCGCCGGAAACCAATGCGACTTTGCCTTTCACCGGCGCATCGGCGCGCACGATGTAGTGAGGGCTAATGTGCACCTTCACCAGGTCGGGGTGCGCAAGAGCGATGCCTTCCAGTTCTTCTTTTACGACATCTTCGGGCTTGTTAATCAGCTTTTTCATGGGTGTTGCCTCCTTGCAACATGAAGCGGGGGAAAGCGCGCGGCCTGACGGTCCTGCGCCTTCCCCCGACAAACGACTTTACGATTCCTCAGCGGGCAGGAACGGCGTAATGAACCAATCGTAGGTGTACGCGCCCAACACGCCACCGACGAGCGGCCCTATGATGGGTGCGACGAGCCAGTACCAGCCATCGAACAAGCCCTTGGTGCCGACCAGGGTACCAAACACACGCGGACCAAAGTCACGCGCCGGGTTGATGGCGTATCCGCTGGGGCCGCCCAGCGACAAGCCAATGGCGATCACCACGAAGCCAATCAGGAAAGGCCACAGGTTGGCGCCCACCGGCACGTTCCTGCTGTCGATCAGGGCGTAGATGCCCCAGATCAGCATCGCCGTGCCGATAATCTCTGCCGCCGTCGCATTCCAGAGGGAATAATGCCCCACCGCGGCGGCGCCTTGCGCGCTGCCCCAGAAGGCCTTGCCGAACACCGAGCCCCAGCCCGTGCACCAAACGTTCGGCATGCCAGCAGCCTTCAGGCCGTCATAATAGACAATGTACACGCCCAGGGCGCCCAGGAAAGCGCCAATCACCTGCGCTACCCAGTACACCAGCACCTTCGACCAGGCGAACCCACGCTTGACAGCCGCCGCCAGGGTCACGGCGGGGTTAATGTGGGCGCCCGTAATGCCGCCGGCCACATACACAGCAACGGCTACGGCCAAACCCCATCCCCAGGCGATGGTGTTCCAGTCGTAGCCGGGAGCGGCCAGGCGCGGCGCCAAACCAACATTAGCCACTACGCCGTCGCCAAAAAGAATAAGGACAAACGTGCCGACGAGTTCGGCAACAAACTCACCCCATAAACCTTTCTCCTTCATCTTTTCATCTCCTTGTGAGACGTGGAAAAACGGACGAATAAGAGAAGACAAAACTTGCAGGAGCGTTTATTCATTTGTCGCTATCTTGGCTGCCCGTCACCTCCTTCCCAGCGCACAAGTTTCACACAGCGGTCACGACGATCATTTCTCCGCGTTCGCGCACAGATGTGCACGCATTGCACAAATGACACAAACACTATAGCAAATTTTAAAGGCAATGTCAATAGGAAAATGCCACAAAATGACATTTTGCCCCTGCGAATTTTCGTTTCCTGCGTCCCTTGGCAGCAGCATCACTTGCCATGCGAAAGGCGCGCTTAAACCACCTTTCCCCGCAGGCCCGGGGAACCCAACCGCCCCAACGCCAATGGTACAATCGTTCCATCCCTTTCCCTGGAGCGAAATGATGGACAGAGCCAAAGTATTGGTCGTGGATGACGAGCCCCCTATCGTGCGCGCCGTTCAAGCCTACCTCGAAAAAGAAGGCTTCCAGGTTTACACCGCGACCGACGGCCCGGGGGCGCTGAAAGCAGCCCGTGCCTTCCGCCCCGACGTCATTGTGCTGGATATCATGCTCCCCGGCATGGACGGGCTGGAAGTGCTCACCACCCTGCGGCGGGAATCTGACGTCTACATCATTTTGCTAACCGCGCGCGTGGACGAAACCGACCGCGTGGTGGGTCTCACGCTGGGGGCCGACGATTATGTCACCAAGCCCTTCAGCCCGCGCGAGTTGGCCGCCCGCATCCGGGCAGCCCTGCGGCGGCTGGGCAAAACCGGTGAAAACAAATCCTCCCTGCTCTTCCGCGGCTTGCGCATCGACCCATCCGCCCGGCGCGTGTGGCTGCACGACGAAGAGCTGCACCTCACCCCCCGGGAATTCGAATTGCTCCAGGCCTTAGCCGAACACAACGGCATGGTGCTCAGCCGGGCCCAACTGCTGGAACGCGTCTGGGGCACCTACTACGGCGACGACCGCGTGGTCGATGTGCACATTGGCAACCTGCGCCGCAAACTCGGGCCGTTAGGCGCGTGGATTGCCACCGTGCGCGGCGTCGGTTACCGCTTCGATGGAGAACCTGCCCTATGAACCGTCTCTTGGCGTGGTGGCATCGCCACCTGGCTGCTAAACTGTTCCTCGCTCACCTGCTCGTCATCGCCGTGGGCGGGGTCGTGCTGCTGGCCGCGGGAGAGTCAATCGCGCCCAAAGCCTTCGACCGCCATCTGGCCGCGATGGCGCAAATGATGCAAAGGATGATGCGGCACGGCGCCGCCTGGGGGAACACCACCGACCTGAACGCCGACCTCTTTCAAAATTTTCGCGCCGCTCTCAACGAAGCCATGCTCATGGCCATGCTGGCCGCAGGAAGCCTCGCGGCCGTCGCCAGCTGGTTTGTCAGCCGCCGCATCGTCGCGCCCATCCAGGCCATGTCGCGCGCCAGCCGCCGCATCGCCGAAGGGCACTACGACGAGCGCGTGAGCGTGCCTTCCCACACCCTGGAACACACCGACGAACTGGGGGAACTGGCCTTAAACTTCAACCGTATGGCCGCTCAACTGGCCCACACCGAAGAAGCCCGCCGCCAATGGCTGGCCGACATTTCTCACGAAATGCGCACCCCGCTGGCATCCATCCTTGCTTACGCGGAAGGCCTGCAAGACGAAGTGCTGCCCCAGGAGCCGGAAACCTATGCCCAAATTGTGCGCGAGGCCCGTCGCCTACAACGGCTGGTTGACGATTTACACGAATTGAGCCGCCTGGAAGCAGGGGCGTTCACGCTGGAACGCCGGGCCCTGCCGCCCAAACAACTGGTTGACAACATCCTCCAGCGCTTTGCCCCCACGGCAGCCGCCAAAGGAGTCACACTCGCGGCCGAAGTGCCAGCCCACACCCCCGCTGTGTGGGCCGACGAAGAGCGCATCACCCAAGTGCTCAGCAACCTGGTTGACAACGCCCTGCGCCATACCCCACCCGGCGGGCAGGTGACTGTGCGCATCGTGCCGCCAAACGCCTCAGACGGGGAAAAGAAGATGGTGCGCTTTGAAGTGCGCGACACAGGGGAAGGCATTCCCCAGGAACACCTGCCGCATCTGTTCAAGCGCTTTTACCGGGTTGACCCTTCGCGATCGCGCACGCGCGGCGGCAGCGGCATCGGCCTGACCATCGCGCGCCTGTTGGTGGAAGCCCACGGGGGGCGCATTTGGGCCGAAAGCGGCGGTCAGGGGCAGGGGAGCACTTTTCTCTTCACCCTGCCCGTGGCAAGCCATTAACCTTCCCCTTCAGCCTCCACTTTTCCCCTTGCGCTGCCCCTAACACCTCAGTCCAGGCCTTCCCCCAGGCAAGCAAGCTCAGCCCCTTTGCCGCAGCCACAGAAAGCCATAAGGCCCGAAAGTGTAGGGGGTTCCCCCGCTCAAGGCGCGGTGGGCGAAAAGGTCCATGTATTCGCCCGGGGGCAGGGTAATGGTTTGGCTTTCGTGGCTCAGGTTGTTGATGATGAACAGGGTTTCACCGCGGTGACGGCGACGATAGGCCGCGATGTGCTCTGCGCCGAAATCTACCCAGGCGAGGTCACCCCAGCCCAGGGCCGGGTGGGCTTTGCGCACCGCGATCATCGTGCGGATGGTGTTGAGCAAGGAATGGGGGTCCGCCTGCTGGGCGGCCACGTTGACCCGCTGGTAACCGTATTCTGGGTCGTCAATCACGGGCAAATAAGGCTGAACATCGGACGCGGTGAAGCCCCCCTGGGGGGCGGCCGTCCACTGCATGGGGGTGCGCACGCCGTCGCGGTCTTCCAGCCAGATATTGTCGCCCATGCCGATTTCATCACCGTAATAGATGATGGGGGTGCCCGGCAGGGTGAAGAGCAGGGAATTGGCCAGCGCGATTTTGGCGCGGTTGTTATCCAGCAAGGGGGCCAGGCGGCGGCGGATGCCCAGGTTGAGGCGCATTCGCGGATGCGGGGCATACTGCGCCCACATCCATTGGCGCTCTTCCTCGGTCACCATTTCCAGGGTGAGTTCGTCGTGGTTGCGTAAAAAAGTGCACCACTGGCAATTGGGCGGAATAGGCGGGGTGGCTTCCAGAATGCTCACTAAATCGCCGCGTGCTTCCTTTTTAAGGGCCATAAAAATGCGCGGCATGAGAGGAAAATGAAAGGCCATGTGGAACTCATCACCCGGAACCGAGGAGTCATGAAGGTCCCCGCCGAAGTAAGCGCGCACTGCTTCGGGCGGCTGGTTGGCTTCGCAGAGGAGCACGCGCTCGGGGTCGTAGGCATCCACAAAACGGCGCAGGCGCTTGAGGAAGGTGTGGGTTTCGGGCAGGTTTTCGCAGTTGGTGCCTTCCCGCTCGAAAAGGTAAGGCACCGCGTCGGCTCGGAAGCCATCAAGGCCCATTTCCAGCCAAAAGCGCACCACACGGAGCATTTCTTCCTGCACCGCGGGGTTGTCGTAGTTCAAGTCGGGCTGGCAACTGTAAAACCGGTGCCAGTAATATTGCCCGGCTACCGGGTCCCAGGCCCAGTTGGATTTTTCGGTATCCAGAAAGATAATGCGGGCGTCGCGATATTTCTGGTCGGTATCGCTCCAAACGTAATAATCCCGATAGCGCGAGTGGGGGTTGCGGCGGGCTTCCTGAAACCAGGGGTGCTGGTCGGAGGTGTGATTGAGCACCAGGTCGGCAATGACCCGCATGCCGCGCTTGTGGGCTTCCCGGATGAGTTGGCGAAAGTCGTCTAAGGTGCCGTAATCGGGATGGATGTTGTAGTAATCCGCGATGTCGTAGCCGTCGTCTTTGAGCGGCGAAGGGTAAATCGGCAGCAGCCAGATGCAATCCACCCCAAGCCACTGCAGATAATCCAGTTTTTGGATAACGCCTTGCAGGTCGCCGCGGCCGTCGTGGTTGCTATCGTAGAATGCCCGGACGTAGAGTTCGTAGAAAACGGCGTTTTTGTACCACATATGCCCTCGTTAGCCTTTGACCGACCCGGCAAGGATACCACGCACAAAGTAGCGCTGCAAGGCGAGGAAGACCACCAGCGGGAAGGCCATGGAAACAAAGGCCGCCGCGGTCAGCAGGTGCCAGTTTTGCCCCAGCGAGTTGATCAAACTACTCAGTTTGAGGGTCAGCGGTGCGACCTTTTCTGTGCCGCCGAGGTAAATCAGGGCCACCAGCAGGTCGTTCCACACCCACAAAAACTGGAAGATAGCCAGCGAGGCCAACGCCGGGATGGAAAGCGGCAGCACCAGTCGGAAGAACGCCGTAAAGTCAGAAGCGCCATCCAGATAGGCGGATTCCAGCAAATCGCGCGGCAGGGCACCAAAGAAGTTGCGGAGCAAATAAATAGCAAAGGGCAGGCCGTAACCAGTGTGGGCCAGCCAAACTCCTAAATAGGTGCCAGCCAGGCCCAAATGGTTGTAAACCTTGAGCAAGGGAATCAGCGTCATTTGGAGCGGCACCACCATCAGGCCAACCACAATGCCAAAGAGCGCGTCGCGGCCGCGGAAGTCCATCCAGGCAAAGGCATAGGCCGCGAACGCAGCCACGCTGATGGGGATGATCGTCGCGGGAATGGTAATAATCAGGCTGTTGAGGAAGGCCCGCCCCATGCCCTGCGCGGTGAGGATATCAATGTAGTTCTTCAAGGTGAACTGGGTGAAATCAAAGGGATGGGCGAAAACGGTCCACCACCCCGTGCGCACAACAGCATCGGCGGGGCGCAGGGAACTGACAAACAGGCCGACGGTGGGAATCATCCAGACCACCGCGGCAGCAATCAAGATCACGTGGAGGGGCAGACGAGAAAGCCAGCGGAGCGCACGGGTCATCATTACATCGCCTCCTGTTCTCGGAAGCGGCGGTTGTTCACCAGCATCACCGGAACAATAGCCAGCAGGAGAATCACGGCAATTGCGCTGGCCCGGCCGAAGTTATAGTAGTGGAACATCTCTTTGTACATGCGATTCGCCATAACTTCGGTGCCGTAATTCCCGTTGGTCATCACATACACAATGTCGAAGACCTTGAGGACGTTGATGATCATGGTGGTGACCACCACGGCCAGGGTGGGCTTCATCAGGGGCAGCACGATTTTCCAAAAGATAATCCACTCATTCGCGCCGTCCACCCTGGCGGCTTCCAGCAGCTCTTTGGGAATGTTCTTGTAAGCCGCGGAAAGGATGACCATGTTGAAACCCGTCCAGATCCAGACCCCCACGGCGATGAGCGCAAAGTTGTTGATGGCACGATTGGTCAGCCAGCCCACGGGATGATGATGCAACAGTTCCACCCAAATGGCGTTGAGCACGCCAATTTGAGGCACGTGGATAGGGCGATAGGCGTACATGAACAGCCAAATGACACCAGCGCCCACAAAGGAAATCGCCATCGGCAGGAAGATAGCCGACTTGACAATCGATTCATAGCGCACCCGGTCGGCCATCACAGCCAGCACAAGCCCAAGGCCAACGGTCGCGCTGGTGAAGACCACAATCCACAACAAGTTGTTGCGGAAAGCAACGTGCATTGCGTTAGAAGTGAATACCCATTTGTAGTTTTCCAGCCCTACAAAGTGCTCTGAATGGGCATCCAGGAAACTGTAATAGGCCGTTGCCAGCGTAGGATAAACCAGGTAAGCCGTCACGATGAGCAACGCTGGGGCGAGATACAGCCAAGCCACCCACGACTTTCGCCAGTGCATGGATCTCTCCTCAAATGGCGCCGTTCAAAACGAGCGTTGAGACACACCCTCCCCCGAAGCCGCCCGCGCTGCTTTCCCCGAATGGGGAAGGAAGAAAGATGGGGGTTGAGGCAGGTGGGGCTTTGCCGGAGGGCGGCGCACAGACCGCCTTCCGGCCACCACCGGCAAAAAAGGGGCGACCCCCGCGGGGCCGCCCCTTCGGGTTTCAAGGCGTCACTGCTTGTACGCGTCTTTCGCCGCGGCTTCAATGTCTTGCAACACGGTATCCAAATCAGTGCCGCCGACGTAATCCAAGATGCCGGTCCAAAATGCGCCGGCGCCCACCGCGGGCGGCATCATATCCGAGCCGTCAAAGCGGGCAACTTTGGCGTTGATGATGGCTTCGGCCATCTTGCGGGTCAGCGCGTCGGGGTAAGCATCCAGGCTGACTTGTTTGTTAGCCGAGATGAAGCCACCCTTGGCAGCCCAGATTTCCTGCGGCTTGGCGCTGGCAAGGTATTCCACAAACTGGCGCACTTCGGGCGTGTCGTTGAGCATCACGATGACGTCGCCCGCAATCAGCGCCGGGGTGCCCCATTTTTCGTCGATGGGCGGCAGAACGAAGAAATCATAGTCTTCACCCGGCTTCAGCCCCTTGGGGAAGAAGCTGGTGATGAACGAAGCCTGGCGGTGCATGTAGCAGCCCGGCGGGTTGTCGAACAAGGGGCGCGGGGCGTCGCCAAAGTTGGTGTTCAGTTCACCTTGCGTGCCGCCCCAGACGTATTTGTCGTTGAGCGCGATTTTGCCGAAGATTTCCCACGCGTTCTTGACGGCAGGGTCGGTCCAGGGGATTTCGTGGCGCACCCACTTGTCGTACGTTTCAGGCCCGGCAGTGCGGAGCATGATGTCTTCAATCCAGTCGGTGCCAGGCCAGCCGCTGGCCGCGCCGCTTTCCAGCCCAATGCACCAGGGCGTGCCGCCGTCGGCCACGATTTGGTCCGAGAGGGCCATCATTTCATCCCACGTCTTGGGAATTTGATAGCCTTTGGCCTCAAAGGCCTTGGGGTCGTACCACACCAGGCTCTTGATGGCCACTTTGTAGAAAATGCCATAAAGGTGGCCGTCGTAGCTCGCCAGGTCAACCCACGATTGACCGTAGTCTTGCTTGACCTTGTTGACATCCATGAAGGAATCCAACGCCACGAGATGACCACCTTTGGCCAGCTCGTAAAGCAAGCCGGGGTTGGGCAAAATGGCGATGTCGGGCGGGTTCCCGGCCTGCACACGCGTGGTCAACACCGCGGACAGGTCACGCGTGCCTTCGAAAGCCACGCCGATGCCGGTTTTCTCGGTGAAGGGTTGCACAGCATCCTGGAAGGCCACGCGCTCGTCACCACCCCACACGCCCATCACGGTGATGGTCCCTTTGTGGGCCTGGACGGGCACGGTGACTTCAACCGTGCGTTCCACGGGCACGGTGACTTCGACGGTGCGCTCTACGGGCACGGTGACGGTGACGGTTTTTTGACCGCAGGCCACCAGCACCATGCTCAACGCAACCAAAAGGCTTAAAACAACCATCGCTTTGCGATAGCGAAACATGGACCTCCTCCTTAAAAATCATGCGCAAGGAACGAACGGGACAAAAGAGAGGGAATGCAAATCACTATTGGGCCGACTCACCTCCTTTTGGGGTTATGGCCGCGCCACACGAGGCGCGCACGATGAGTGAAGTTTGAAGTAAGATATGAGGTTGGAACGCTTTGCCGCGAGTAATGATTTCAATCAGCAGGTTGCCCGCTTCTTGCCCCAAACGAAAAGCCGGCACCCGAACAGTAGTCAGTGGTGGAATGGTAAAGCGGGTCGTCGTCAGGTCGTCGAAGCCCACAATGGCGACATCCTGGGGCACGCGTAGGCCGGCATCCCACACGGCCTTCAAGGCACCTAAGGCCACCATGTCGCTGGCAACGAAGACGGCCGTGGGACGGGGCAAGCACGCCAGGAGTTTCTGCATTGCGCGATAGCCGCTTTCCTCATCGAAGTTCCCCCACTGCACCCAGGCTTCGTCAGGCGTCACCCCCGCTTCTGCCAGCGCCTGGCGATAGCCTTCCAACCGCTGGCGGCTGGCGACATAATCGAGGGGGGCGTTGGTAATCATGCCAATGCGCCGATGCCCCAGACTCAGAAGATGCTCTGTGGCCTGGCGAGCGCCCTGGCGGTTATCCACGTCTACCCAGGGAATGTCGCTATCGGGCAACTGGCCGTGCAGCACCAGGGGAAAGCCTTGCTGGTGAAGGGCTTCCAGATAAGGGGAATCAGCCCGCGGCCCAGAGAGGATCAGCCCATCAGCATGGCGCCCCTGGGCAAGTTCCAGGAAGGCATCGTCGGGCTCATCGGGCTCCAGCGGGCGGAAGATGAGATGATAGCCATGTTGCCGCAGAGCGCGGGTGATGCCTTGAAGCAAGGCTGGCAGAAAGGCGTCACGATAGTCGGCATCGGGGCCGCGATGCCACACCAGCGCGACGGTAGCCGTTCTGCCCTGAGCCAGGCGTCGCGCTGAGGCGTGGGGGTAGTAGTGCAATTTGTGGGCAGCCTCGAGGACCCGCTGGCGGGTTTCGGGGCTGATGTGGGCATTCGGCGCGTTATTGAGCACCAGGGAAACCGTGGTGCGCGAGACGCCCGCGAGGCGAGCCACGTCGTAAGAAGTGGAACGTTTGGGGGAAGAAGCCATACACCGGACCTTTACCTGGTAACGCGCGTTACTTATCACACTTAGCGGAAGGAACGTCCCTCAGGGGCCTCACTTCCGCCTGTTTTCTTTTTTAGTAACACGCGTTACTAACGCCTGGGAACACGAACCGACCTTACTTCCTCTTTTATTATAGCCATGTTGGGGAAAAAGTCAACTGCCACTGCCTGGGCGTTTTGCTGCAGGTGGAACTGGCAACGCTGCCACGGAATGCCGCCAAACACCGCGTGCGGCTCGTAAACCGGCATAGTCGTCGCTGATGATGAGTTCCACACCCCGCAAGCCCCGTTGCGCCAGGCTCTGCAGGAAGGTGCGCCAGTGTACTTCCTGCTCGCTCAGAGCCACAGAAACCCCTAAAACGGTGCGTTTGCCGTCTTCTCGCACACCGACGGCCTTCACAAAACGGCCACATCTCGCACCTGACCACTCACCCGAACATGCTCGTAGTGGGCATCCAGATAGAGATAGGGTGTCGCCTGGGCGCTCAGGCTGCGCTCCCGCCAGCCCTGGAGCGTTTCGTCCAGGGCTTGTGCAACCTGGCTGACGGCTGTGGAAGGAATTTTCACGCCCAGGATCTTTTCCACGAGGACAGCCACTTTGCGGGTGGCCACACCGAGGACATACATCTCTGCAGGCGCCAGCATCATGGCCCGTTCACTACGCTGGCCTTTGGCGAGCACGGAGGGGTATGCGCACCTGGGACACCCGGAGTTCAATGGGGCCAAGGCGGGTTTCGAGGGCTTTGGGCTTGAAGCCATTGGCGTAATTCTGGCGGTCTGGGGTACGTTGGTAAGGTGCGGCTTGAAGGTCTTCCTGGCGCTCGGCGAGCATGGCGGCGTTGAGAAAGGCTTGGACAAGTGCAGGGAGCGCATCCAGACCTCGCTGAATCAGATCCTCCACCGGCCCCATCCTTTTTTACAGAAAAAAGTTTACACTACTGGCGCAGGGTAGGCTGCTGCAAACCGTAACGGGTTGGGGGCTTAGGGATGGACGCGCTGCAACGCGCCCATCCCTTTTCAACCTCGATTACGGGCAATAGCGCAATTGTGTTTGCTGCAACGTGCTTTCCGCACCGTTGCCCGCGTCGTCCACGGCTTTGATGTAGAATTCCACATAGCCGTCCCGTTGCTTCATCCAGCCTGCGGCTTCTTTGGTATTGACCAACACCTCAAAACCTACCTGACCGCCCATGGCCGCATCGTGTACCGGCGCGGTGTGCCAGGCGCTGGGTTTCCCGCCCTTGGGGGTGAAGCGGTAGACCAAGGTGATGTTGCTCTGGCTGATGCCGCCGTCATCCGTCACCCGCGCGGTCACGTGGAGGATGGTCGAGCCGCACAACCCCGGCCCGTAGAACACCTGGGATTCCAACGCCCGCACATCGCGGATGGTGGGCGGCGTGGTGTCCGAAGCCGGGGGCGGGGTGGGTGTCGGCGTAGGGGTTGGGGTAGGCGTGGGCGGTGGCGGCGGGGTGACAACGGGCACGGCTTCCAGACCCTCGATTTCGCCCAGGTAGGTCGCCACCCAGCAGTGCACCTGGTAAGGCTCCCAATATACATACAGCCACGAGTTGTCGGCCAGCCGTCCCTCGACGGGAACCTCACTGCCCGCCATCAGCGTGGCCACCGCGGCGTAAACCCGACTGGGGCCCTGGCGGCAGAAGGCGTTTTGCGTGGGATGGAAGACCAGCGGCACCGGGCTGGGCGGGGTGGGCGAGCCGTCCACCGGGTGCACCGTCAGAAACTGAAAGTCCCAGCCGAAGTCGGCGCTCACGCTGGTCTCCAGCGCGGCGGCGACGGGTTGGGCCGCCACGCCCTCGGTGGTCGCCGGGTGCGTCCACCGACCGGGGGGCAGGATGCCGTCGTTGGGCGTCTCGCCAGCGTCCACCTGGACGCAGAACGAACCCTCGGGAACGCCAAAGGCGTAGTGCCCCTCGCTGTCGGTGAGGGCGCTGTCGAAGAGCACCCCATCGCAACCGCCGACATACAGGTTCACCTTCACCCCTGCGATGCCCGGCTCGTCGGCCTGGCGGATGCCATCGCCGTGGACGCTGCCGTCGGCGTCCACTACACAGCCTTCCGGCGGCGGGTCGGGCAGGGGGCCGTCGGGCACGTCGCATAGGTCGTTCCAGACCACACCTTCGATCCGTCCCCAGGGCGCGCAGTCGCTGCCGGTGGGTGGGTTGACCAGAAAATGCCGCGTCTCGGAGTAGGGGCCCACGGTGCCGTCGGCCCGTACCGCGGCCACGCGCCAGTAGTAAATCTGGCAGGCTGACGGCTCATGCCCCAGGCCCCAGACGGTGGAGGGGTCGCCGGTGCCACCGTTCAGCCCCACGTCGACTGAAAAATCCGCTGCGGTGGATACCTCGATGCGATAGCCGTCCGGCAGGCAGGGCTCCGGATAGTCCCAAACGAAGGCATCTGCGGGGTAGTCGAAGGCCGCCCCGTTTTCGGGGGCGAGCAGCACCGGCGCGGCCAGGGCGGTGCCCGCGTCGCACATGGGGCCGGTGAAGAAAACGATTCGCCCGGCCGAGGCACCGGCCCGGCCATCGGAGCCCACCGCGTGGATGGACCAGGCGTAAGCCGTGGCGGGCTGGAGCGCGGTGGGAGGCGTCCAGCGCCGCGCGGTGGCGGGCAGGGCTTCGCGGACGACCGTGGCGTCGTCGAAGGTGGGGCCGGTGTAGAAGTACAGTTCGAAGTGGTCGGGCACGCAGGGGGTGGTCGCGTCGCCGTACTGCCAGGTGAGTTCCGGCGTCAGGGTGTCCACCACCGCCCGGTCGCCTGGGCTGGTTTGGGTCAGGGCGCCCATGTGCGCGGAATCGCACACGGGCAGGGGCAGCCCTGGGGCCGCCGTGGTGCCACCGGGAGCTATCGGCGTGGCTTGAGGCGCAGGCGTGGTCGGGAGGTTACAGGCGGCCAGCCCAAAGGTCAGCAGCAAGGCCGCGGTGAAAGGCCAAAAGCGGAAGAAAGATGAAATACGGCGCATGAGGTTCTCCTTTTGTATTCAGTGATGGGTAGGGGCAGCAGTGCCGTCCCCTACCCGTTCTCCATTCGCGGCTGCACGCGGAACACATGCACCACCGACTTGTCCTCGTCGGCCAGGCGCTCGATGATGTAAATCAGCCCCCGCTCGCGGTCGAAGGCCATGGCGCCCACCAGGTCGCGTTTGTACGCTTCCAGGTGGATGTGCGGGTCGAAGAGGACGTCGTCCAGCACCAGGGTGGCGTAAGGCTGGGGTTCCCAGGTTTCCTTTTCGCCGCGGGCCACCGCGACCAGGTCGGCGGGGTCGTAGAAGATGAGTTGCGCCTGGTAGCCCTCGGCCCAGTAGCCCCGGTCGTCGTAGGGCCAGTCGGGCACTTCGGGGCAGGTGGGCGGGTTTTGCTCCGCGCATTCGTAGGGCCACACCACGCCGTTGGCGAAGCCGTACCAGGACTGGCCCACGGCTTTGGTGCCCACGAAGACCACCGCGGCTTTGTCCCCGGCCGTGAGCCACGCGCCGCCCCACCAGTGATCCGCGTCGCCGTAGCCCTGCATGGCCGTGGTCTCGTCGCTGACGATGTCCGTAGCGCCGGGTTCCTGCCGGCCGTAGAGCAGCAGGGGCTGCACGGTGTGCAGCGTGGCGCCGGGCGCGGGCGGGTTGCCTTCCTGCCAGGGGGCTAAGGCGAAGAGGGCCGGGCCGCGGCCGCTCCAGGGGCCTTCGCGGGCCCGCCCCACCGCCAAGGCGCGGCCACCTAAAGCCGCAGCCCATGCCGGGGGAATGGCGAACATGTAGTCGTCGGTGACATAGGGGGAATACCCGTCGCACACCCACAGCCCATCGGCCGCGCCCTGGCTCAGGTTCAGCCCCCGCCGCCCCAAGGAGGGCTCGCCGAACTCCTGGAAGTGGGCGCCGAAGGTGAAGTACAGGTGGGCCTCCTGCTGGCCTTCCTGGGGCGGCAGGTAGGCCAGGCCCGCGCGGGGCAGGTCCACGGCCTGGGGGTCGAACAGGCCGCCGCTGAGGTCGGCGAAGGGCTGCAAGGTGGTGGCGGTGGGCAGGTCGTCCAGGTTGCGGGAGCGCACCGGCGCGGGGATGCTGATTTCCGAGACCTGCATCTCCTGGTCGTGGCCGAAGCCCATCAGCGAGCCGGGAAAGCCGTCGTCCGGGCCGTTGGGGTCGCCGCCGGGGATGTAGGTGAGCCCCTGGCCGCTGTAGGCCCAACTGGAGCCGCCCGAAGCATCGGGCAGGCGAAAAGCGCCTAAGTATTCCAGGTCTTGGGGCCGGATGCGCGCCGCGGTGGGTGCCGGGCCGCCCTCCTGGCCGGAAGGCGGGGCGGTAGCCGCCTCGAGGGCCGCGGTCATCGGGGGCGCGGTGGCCGGGCTTTGGGCCGGGTTCTGCGCCGGGGCTGCCGTGAGGGGCGTGCGGCCCAGGTTGCAACTCAGCAGGATGCCCAGGGTCAGCAGTACAAGGAAGTGGGGTTTGTTCATAAAACCTCCTTGGGCCGACAGATTTTCTGTAATTACCTGCGTGGTGGCAAAACGCCTCTGTCGGCGGTTTTTCTTTGGAGTGCGGCGACGAGTTGCCTGTCCTGAGTGCATCGAAGGGCCGCTTTCCAAAGCGGTGCCAAGGCACCGCACTCCGAAAAGGGCGTAGGGGCGACCCCGGCGGGGTCGCCCCTACGGGTGGGGGGAGGCCGCCGGGCATTCCCTTACGGGTACCGCGAAGGGCGCACGAGGAAATGCACATCGAGGTAAGGCCCGCGGATAACGCCTTGCTGGGGGGAACTCAAATCTCGCAGCATGGCAGGGGTGAAGGTAAAGACGGTGTAGGTATGCAACAGGGAATCGGCAAGTGTCCAGCAATCCCAGTCTGCCATCATGGCGCCGATAAAGATGGGTTGGCCGGGCTCGTAGGGCAAAACGATGGTGGTGGAATCGGGCATTTCGTAGTGGGGACACCCTTGACCGATGCAACTCTCGTTTTGGGTTTGCATCCAGCCGAAGATGTCGCGTTCGATGCTGAAAGTACCCCGCGTGAGGCGCGGCCCCAGGCGACATGCCCGGCCATGAGGCCTAAGGTGCCACAAGAAGTATTGGTGTTGCCCTCCGGTCTCAGCCCAGAATTCAGCGAATCCGACCGGCCCTACCGAATCACGGTTCCCTTCGTCGTTGGGCAGGTCGTGCACGCTTATGCCGGTGAAAGTGATGTGAACGCTGCTGATGCAGGGGAGGCCGTCCCATACCAAACGGTTGCTCCAGGGCGAGCAGATGAGCGCGCCGCCGTCGGGCGCGTTCCGGCAGGCCCGCATTTGCAGGGTGAGGTGCTCGTCGCAGGCGGGCTGCAAATCGCTCACGTCCAGCGAGCGCCAGGTAGGGTGAGAAATCGCCAAGGTCCAGCCCCAGTCGCTGTTCGAGGAATCCACCTTCAGTTCGAAGTGATTCAGCGCCTCTTCCTGCCCCTCCCACTGCCAGTGCAACTGGAAGGGACCGTCGCCTCGGGGGCCGAAGGTGAGGGACTCAAGCATGGGCGGCGGCAACGCGGCTTCCTCACAACTGGGGTGGCACACCCGATAGGTGCCCCACGCGCCGCCCAAGGTGATATCGTGGACGCGGCCATCCCAGGTCTCCGGCGCGTGGCGGCCGGTGACTACGCCCATCAACAGCGGGGGACGGCCTGCCTGGTGGGCCAAGCACTCCAGGCGCAGCCCCAGGGGTTCCCGCAGGTCGTGGCGGAAGCGCAAACTGAGAGTGTCGGAAGCGGTGCCGGGGCCGAAGACCTCGGCCGGCGACCAGACTTCCTCGCCTTCCCGGGCCATGGTGCGCTCAAACTCAAAGCGCACCGGTGGGTCGTCGTCCACACGCAGGTAGCAGAACAGGTCCACATACGGGGTGCCGTCGGTGTGCAGGGGCTGGAGGTCAATCTCCACCTGGCCGACCATGGGCGTGTCGGGGGAGAAGAAGCGCCCGGGGCCGGGATCCAGGGCAGGCTCGGCATCCGCGGGCGGGGGTTCGGCCGGCGGGCCGTCGCCGCCGGGGGGAATGCCGCCGTCACCACCGCCGGGCGGCTCCGCGGGTGGGCTGTCACCGTCTGGAGGCATGCCGCCCTCTCCGCCGGGGGGAACCACAGCGCCCGGTTCACCCGCAGGGGCGTCGTCGGCCAGGGCTTCTTCGGGCACAGGGCAGCCATCCATGCCCGCTCCCCACTCGGCGGGGCAGGCGTCGCGGGGGTCGGCCACGCCGTCAGCGTCGGCATCGGGGCAGCCGTCGGTGGTGGGGGCCGCCGGGGTATCAGGGCAGAGGTCGGCGGTGTCCAGCAAGCCGTCGCCATCGCGGTCGGCGGCGCTGGGGGCCGGGCAGCCGTCGCCCAGGCCGGCCTGGTCGGGGCAGGCGTCCGCCGCGTCGGCGATGCCGTCGTCGTCGCGGTCGGAGGAGGTCGTGGTGGTTGCGGTCACATGCACGCTGGCCAGGAAGGCTTTCCCCTGGGTGTTGTAGGCCCGTACCACCAGGGCGTGGGCCCCTTCTGCGGGAATCCAGACCGTTTCGATGGGCAAGGCGGTGGGGTGGGTGCCCGCCGGAGGGGTGATGGTGTGAAACAGGCGGCTATCCACCCAGAGTTCCACCCGGCCCACACCCTGGGATGAGCGGGCCATGGCCCGCACGGGGACCGTGTCGCCGGCGGTGAGTTGGGCGCCTTCCAGCGGGCTTTGGAAGAGCACTAAGCCGGGGGTGGTGGGGCGGCGGTTGAGTTGATAAAGCACGTACCCCCCGCCAAGGAGCACCAGGCCCCAAAGGAACAGCGCCAGACATCCCAGAGCCAGCAGCCCGGCTTTGTGTTTGGAAACTGTGGCGTTACCCATGATTGTCCTCCGTCAGGGGAGTTGGATGGTGAAATACCAGGGGGTGGACCAATTGCTGAAGTTGCCGGCGCCGTCTTGCGCCCGCACCATCCAGCGATAATGACCGCCGCATTGCACCTGCACGGCGACCTGGCGTTCTTTCAAGGGGCCATACCCGGCAACCGGTTGCCATTGGTTGGCCTGGGTTTCCATTTCCAGTTTGACATAGTAGCCTGCTACGCCACTGGGGTCGTCCACCGGAAGCCAGACTAAGGTCTGCTCGGAGCGGCAGGCGAAGGTGGAGCCGTCCATAGGCGCAAAGGGTTGCGGTGCGGGTGGCGGCGTGGTGTCCGGCGTTGGGGTGAAGGTGGGCGTGGCGGTGGGGGTGGGAGTGAAAGTGGGCGTGGGGGTGAGAGTGAGGGTAGGCGTTGGAGTCAGTGTGGGCGTGATGGAAGTTGGAGTAGGCGGCAGGGTGGTCGCCGTAGCCACGGTGGGCACCGGCGTTGGCCCGGTGACTTCAATGGTGACCGAGGCTGCCGGGCCGCGTTGCCCCTGGGCATCGGTGAGATACACGGCCAGGGTGTACGTGCCAGGAGCGGGGGGCACCCACGCCTGCTCCAGGGAGCCAAAATCATCGCCGGGCGTGGGGAAGGCATCGCGGCGATAGGCCACCCCGTTGACCAGCAGGGTGATTTCGGCCACCCCGGCAGGCGCGTAATGGTGGGAAAGCACGGTCACGGCCTCGCCCACGGCAAAGGTGTCGCCGGATAGGGGATAATCCATCCACGATTGCGGGCCGGGGGCCGCTGTGCGGCTACACGCGGTCACCGCGAAGACGAGCATCACGAGCCATAGCCAACGGTATCGGTTCATGGGTTTTCCTCCTTGGGGGAAGGGTGAGATCCATCTTCCACGCTGGCCGAAAAGAGGGATCGCTTCGCTCCAGCGGGGGTGTCCTCACCTCTCCTCTCGCAGCCAGCCGCGCACGGCCGCCAGGTCCAGGTCATCTTTGGCGTAGAAGGCTTCGGCCCCGACCGCAGCCGCTGCGGCCGCGAATTGCGGGTAGGCGCTCACCAGCACGATCCGCAGGCCGGGGCAGCGTTCCCGCAGCAGGCGCCCGCCTTCCAGGCCGTTGGTGCCGGGCAGCAGAACATCCACCACGGCCAGGTCGTAAGCGCAGCCAGCCATCCGCGCTAAGGCCTGGGGAATGTCGGCGGCGGTGTGCACCCGCGCCGCACCGGCCCGGCGCAACAGGTCAGCCAGTTGATTGCGAAAGGCAGGGTTGTCGTCGATGATGAGCACCTGAGACATAAGGACTCCGGGCAAGGCGGTCACGACACTTGCCCTTTTACCTTAGCCTTTTCCCCCTGAAAGCGCATCGGCGCGGCGTACCGTTTGAGGTACTAACTTGAGAACGAGAACATGGTACCGGGGTACCGGCATCACGTGGCGTCTGGCCAGGGCCATTGCACCCGCAGGTGGGTGCCTTCGCCGGGAGCCGTGGTGAGGGTGAGGCGCCCGCCGATGAGTTCTACCCGCTCACGGATGCCCGCTAAGCCAAAGTGCCCCTGGGTGGTCAGGTCGTTCAGGGCTGCGGGCGGCGCAAAACCCTGCCCGTCGTCGGCGATGGTCATCTCCAGCCGCCGGCCGTCCCAGCGCAGGGCCAGGGAAGCGTGGGCGGCCTGGGCATGGCGGGCGATGTTGGTCAGGGCCTCCTGGGCAATGCGGAAGAGGTTGACGGCCACCTCGTCGGGGAGGGCGCGCAGCCCGATTTCATCCTCCGGCAGGTGCAGGGTCAGGGGAAGGCCGTACTGCTGCTCCCAGGCTGCACCGTAAGTCCGCAGGGAAGCGGCCAGCCCTAACGTATCCAGCATGGGCGGCCGCAGTTCGGTGCACACTAAGCGCAGTTCATGGATGAGTTCGCGCACTTCCCCGCGGAGGTGATCCACTGCCGAGACCATGCCCGGCGGCAGGTCGCCTGTCTCGCGCAGCAGACCCAGGCGCAGGTTGAGGCTCACCAGGGCCTGGATGGGGCCGTCGTGGATGTCGCGGGCCAGGCGGGCCCGCTCGGCTTCCCGCGAGCGCAGCAGTTGGTGTTGCAGCCGCTGCTGGGCCTGCTGGCTGGCGCGGATTTCCTCCAGTTGGCGCTCCAGGGTTTCGATGAGCGCCACATTGCTCAGCGCGATTTCAGCCTGGGCGGCCACGGTGTGCAGGATGCGTATGTCCAGGGCCGAAAGGGGTTCGCCGTCGCCGTGGCTGCCTACCCACCAGCGCGCCGGGAGGTGGAAGGCATACTCGAATTCGGCCCACGCTGGCTGCGGGGGAGTGCTTTGCGTGGCTTCCCCCAGCCACAGGTGAGCGTGGCGCACCTTCATGGCCGCGGGCACCTGCCGGGCGAGGATGTCCACCACCGCGGCCCGCGTGCTGGCCCGCTGCAAGGCCGCGCTGGCTCCCTCGACCACCGTAGGGAAGTCGTACCAGCCGCCGTAGAGCAGGCGGTCTACCTTCTGCTGTACATAGCGGCGCGCGGTCTGAAACGATGCCCCCACCAGCAGCGTCAGGGCCGAGACCAGCACCAGTTGCAGCGGCTGGGTCAGGGGATGCCAGAGGGAAAAGAGGATGAAGGGTACCAGGTAGATGGTCAGGATGGTCAGGGAGAGGACCAGGTACACTAAGGCCCGGTTGACCCATTGCCTCAACCCCAGCAGGCGGCCGCGGGTGATGGCGTAGGCGTAACTCAAGGGCGTGACGGCCAGCAGGGCCGCCAGCCCCCAGGTGGGCAAGCGGGAAGGTTGCTGGGCCAGGGTGGGCAACAGGTCGCCCAGGAGCACTGTCAAGGCCGGAAGGGCGGTTCCCACGACGATGATGCGCTGGTGGCGTTGTTCCGCCGGAGTGTTCCCACGGCGATAGCGCCCGATGAGCACGCCGTTGGCGACCAGCAGCATCCCCACGGTGAGCAGGATGCCGCCTGCCCACCAGGGCGCCACCTGGGGCAGCCAGGCCAATGCGTTCACCGCAGCCAGGCCATAGGCCGCACCCAGCACCCGGCGGCGCTGGACGACTGCTCCCCACAGGCGGGGGAAACTCAGGTGCAGGTGCAGCAGCAGGGGGGCGGTGGCGTGAAGGGCGAACACGCTGATGGTCATGGTGCGGAAGGGGGCTTGGTGCGGGTCGGGGAAGGCAAAGGGTGCCCAGAGGGTCAGGCCCAGGGTTTGGGAGGCAAGAAAGAGCAGGCGGGCGTCTAAGCGGTGGGCGTAGAAGAGCAGGGTCACGCTGCCCGAAAGCCAGTACACCAGCGCCAGCAGCGTGGCGGGGAGCCAGTAAGCGGTGCGCACCGCCGGGGGGAGCAGCAGCCACGCGGCGCGCCCCTCCGTGAGCAGAAACAGAGGAATGCCCAGCATCGCGAAGGCATACAGCACCCGCGTTGGGCCGCGCATGTCAGGATTCCCCCAGGCTGACCCAGCCCCGCTCGATGGCCAGGCGCATGGCCTCGGTGCGGGAACGCACCCCCAGTTTGGCGTAGATGGCGCTGATGTGGTTCTGCACGGTGCGTTTGGTGATGACCAGCCGCGCGGCGATGGCGGCGTTGTCCAGCCCCTGGGCCAGCAGGCGCAGCACCTCAGCCTCGCGCCGGGTCAGCGGCGGCACGGGCCCGGAGGACGACGGCGAGGATGGGGCCGCGGCCTCGGCGCGCAGGCGGCGCACCACCTGGGTGGCGACCGAGGGACTGAGCCAGGTTTCCCCCCGGGCTACGGCGCGCACCGCGTGGGGCAGCACTTCCAGGGCCTCGTCTTTGAGCACATAGCCCTGGGCACCTTCGCGCAGCAGGGTGAGCATCAGCGTTTCGTCGCGCGCCGCGGTGAGCACCAGCACGGCCACGGGGTAGCCCAGATGGCGCAATCGCCGGAGCACTTCCAGGCCGTTCATGTCGGGCAAATGCAGGTCGAGCACCAGCACCTCGGGCCGGTGGTCGGACACCAAGCGCAGGGCCTCGGCCCCGGTGGTTCCCGCGGCTACTACTTCCACCTCGGTGGCCCTTTCCAGCACGCTCTTCAGACCGGCCAGCACCACGGGGTGGTCGTCCACCAGCACGGCCCGCACTCGAGGAGATTTGTTCATAATCTCATCATAGCATAAAGGCGGCCTTCCTGCACGCGCGTGGGCAAGTAGTGACCGTGCCAAATCGGGTGGAAAAGTTCTGTATGTGGCCAAACGCTGATAGTGCCCCCGTACATCTTCTTTTTAGAGCAAGTAAACCACCCCCTCGCGCCGGGCGCGAGCATCCAGCGCCAGCGCCAAGTTTAGAAAGCGTATCCGATTGTCTTCCCGCTTGAACCCCCTCATTTTTTCTCTTGACCTTTCTCTTTGTTCAATATATACTGAGTATGCAGTACATACGGAGTAGGCATATGCTTAAATACGCCCTTTTAGGATTACTGGACGAAGCGCCGCGCCACGGATATGACCTCAAGCAGGCCTTCGAGGCCATGTTAGGCCATACCTGGTCGGTCAACATTGGCCAGATTTACAGCACGTTAGCCCGCTTAGAGCGCGATGGCCTGGTAACCTGCCACGAGGTGCCACAGGAACTGCTGCCCAACCGCAAGGTATGCTCGCTCACCGAGCAGGGGCGCGCCGCCCTCGCCCGCTGGCTGGCTGAACCCGCGCGGCCTTCCGCCCGCCTGCGGGTGGATTTTTACCTCAAACTACTCCTCGCCCGCCGCTCCGGCGCGGCTGATCTGCAAACCCTCATTTGGCAGCAGCGCCAAACCCTCCTGCAGGCCATGGCCGACCTCACCCCCTTGCTCACCGACCCCGACGAGGAGCGCCGCCTCCTGGCCGAGGGCTTACAGTTGCACTTGGAGGCTGATTTGAAATGGTTGGAACGATGTGAGGAAGAGTTGTTGAGGGAGTGAGGTACTGAGGGATTGAGGGATTGAGGGATTAAGGTGCTGAGGTGAATGGGCTGTGGTGGCTCTTAATCTCCTCTGCGCCCTTGGCGTCATCATCCACCGATTGACACAGATTTACACCGATTGAGCAAGAAAACCACAGAGGACACAGAAATTTACAGAGAACACAGAAAAAACTTTTCTTTGCGTTCTTTGCTTTCTCTGCGTCTCTGCGTTTCCCTTGGCGTCCTTTGTGCCCTTGGCGCCCTTGGCGACCCCTTGACACACAAAAAAATCCACAATCGTCCACCATCATCCGCGCCCAACTTTCCCATTCAGGAGGTATCACCATGCCGGTACTGGAAGCCCATAACCTGCAAAAGACCTACCGCAACGACGGCGTTGCCGTGCCCGCGCTGCGCGGCGTCGACCTGAGCGTGGAACCCGGTGAATTCGTGGCCGTGATGGGGCCTTCGGGCTGCGGCAAGTCCACCCTGCTGCACCTGCTGGCCGGGCTGGACATCCCCACCGGGGGCGAGGTGGTGCTGGACGGCCATCGGCTGAACGACTTGAACGAATCGCAGCGGGCTATCTTGCGCCGCCGCACCGTGGGGTTCGTGTTCCAGGCCTACAACCTGATCCCCAACCTCACCGTGGCCGACAACGTGGACTTGCCCGGCCTGCTGGCGGGGCGCCCGGCCGCTGAGGTGGCCCACAGGCGGGACGAGTTGCTGGCGGCCTTGGGCCTGGCCGACAAGGCGGACGCCTTCCCCAGCCAACTCTCCGGCGGGCAGCAGCAGCGGGCGGCTATCGCCCGCGCGCTCATCAACACTCCCACCGTCCTCTTAGCCGATGAGCCCACGGGCAACCTGGACTCCCGCAGCGGCAACGAGGTGCTCGCGCTCTTCCGCCGCTTCAACACCGAAGGCCAGACCATCTTGCTGGTGACCCACGACCCCAAAGTCGCCAGTTTCGCCCGACGGGTGATTTTCATGCGCGACGGCCGCTTCGTCTCCGAAATGCACACCGCGGGCGGCGGCGACCCCGCGCAGGTCATCGCCAAACTGGTGGAGGTGGAACGATGAAAGCCGTATGGCGTGCCATCCGCGCCAATTTGCGCTCGCGCAAAGGCCAGCACCTGCTGGTTTTCCTCACCTTAGCCGCGGCGGCCTTGCTGCTGGTGGTGGCCGTGTTCGGCTACTTTTCCGGCTATCGGATCTACGACCGCCTGATGGCCTCCACCAACGGCGCGCACATCTGGCTCAGCGTTGATGGCAAGACGGTCTCGGCGGAGGAAGTGCGCCGCGCCGTCCACGCCAACCCCGAAGTCACCGCCGCCACCGAGCCGATGGCAACCTTCCGCGCCACGGTGGAGGCGGCAAACGGCAAAAAAGCCGGGGTGTTGCTGCGCGACCTGAACCCCAACCGCAAAATCGCCCGCCTGCTGTGGGTGAAAGGCCGCGCGCCCAAGCCTGCTTCCGCCGAAATCGCGCTGGATAACAACCTCGCCCGCGCCTTGGGCGTGCATGTGGGCGACACGGTGAAAGTGTGGCTTGGCAAAACGCCCAACACTTTCACCGTGAGCGGCACCTTCATCACCTCAGAATTCTGCGATTATCCCAACTGCAAGCCCGCCCGCGCTTACACGGGGGAAGGGACGTTGGCCGCGGCCATGAAGGCGCACGGGGTGAGGCCTGACTCGTGGGATGTAGGCCTGCAAATTCGCCAGCCTGAGCGCGCGGAGGCGGTTTTGGAAGCCCTGCGCCACGCCTTCCCTGCAGACGCAACGGTGGAAGGCTACACCTGGCTCCTGATACGCCGCTTGGCGGGCTTTGGGCAACAAATGCAGTCGGTGTTTGTGCTGGCCTTTGCCGTGATGGCCCTCGTGGTGGCCGGTTTTCTGATTGCCAACGCGGTGGCCGGCGCGCTCCGCTCGCAGACCCGGCAGATCGGCCTGCTACGGGCGGTGGGCTTCACCAACGGGCAACTGTCGCTGATGTACTTGGGCGAATATCTGCTCATTGCGCTGAGCGCGGCGGCCGTGGGCATGGCTGCGGGCATCCCCATTTCCCGCGGGGTGTTTGCCCAACTGGCCGAGACCTACGCGGTGGGCACGCCTTTGCCGCCGCTGGGAGCGCTTTTGGCCGTGCTGGCCGCGATTTTGGCGCTGGTGGGGCTGGCCGCGGCCTTCCCCCTGCGGCGCATCGCCCGCTTGGACACGGTGACCGCCATCCGCCAAGGCATGGAGCCGCCGCGCCGCCGTCCGGTGCGCCTGCCCCGCCTGCCTTTCCCCATTGCCTATGGCCTGACCAGCCTGTTCGCGACGCCCACCCGCACCGCGCTCACCTCGTTGGGGCTGGCCGTGGGCGCGCTGGCCATCGCGGTAGCCCTTTCCCTCGGCGCAACCGTTGCCGAGTTCACCCGCGACCCTATGGGGATGGGCATCGTCCCCAACGCCGACCTCGCGATCTGGGCGGAGAATGGCATTTCGTCCAGCAAGGTGATCGCGGCAGTGGAAGGGCGCGACGATGTGCTGGCATACGCGTGTCAGGCCATGACCGGCGTGCGGTTGAAGGGCGGGAAGCGCGACCTCTACCCCCGATTAATTTGCGGCGATTGGGACCTGTTTGCCAACATGCTGCTGGAAGGGCGGCTGCCGCAGGCAGAAGACGAAGCCGTAGCGGCCTACACCATCTTCCATCAGCACGGCTGGCATTTGGGCGACAAGGTGGTCATCGTGGCAAAGGGGCAGGAACACACCTTCCGCATTGTGGGCGTTTACCGCGATATAAACAACCTCGGGCAGATGTTCCTGCTTCCACTGCGTGCTTTCCCGCAAGAGGCGCCCAACCTGATTTACATCAAACTCAAACCCAACGCTGACCCCAATGCGGTGCTGGCCGACCTCAAAAGCCAATTCGGCGAAAGGCTTGACGGCGAAGTGTTGCAAAACATTTTCAAAAATGACGACTCGGGAAGAGATATCGGGAAAATCTTGAAGACCACGGTGATCGTGCTTTCGGTGTTGCTGGGGCTGCTGACCGCGGTGGGGGTGCTGAGCAGTTTGAGCCTGAGCGTGGCCGAAGAGCGGCGCACGGTGGGCATTTTGAAAGCGTTAGGCATGACGCGAGGGCAGGTGCTGCTGACGCTGCTCAGTGCGGCGGCCGCGATGGCGGTGGTTGGCTACGGGGTGGGCGCGCCCCTGGGCGTGGCAGCGGCCAAAGCGCTGTTCGACGCGCTGGCGCGAATGACGGGGCTGGGGCCCATCCCTGTGCCTGCCGACGCGGTGGGGCTGGCATTGCTGCTGCCGGGCATGGTGGCGGTGGCCGCGCTAGGGGCCTACCTGCCCGCGCGGCGGGCTTCCCGCCTGCCGGTGGTTGAAGTGCTGCGGGAGGAGTAAGGAGGCAGAAAAAAGGCCTCTGGGCATTTCCAGAGGCCAGTGTGTTTATGCCCTCAGGGCACAATCCAGGTGCCGGTCTCGCCACGCAACGCCGCGGGGATGTGTTCGGGGTCGGTAATCAGCGCCTTGCCGTTGGGTACGGCCTTCAGGTAGCGCAAAATGGCCTCGATTTTCGGCTTCATGCTGCCGGGCTTGAAATGGCCCTCGGCCAGGTACTTTTCGGCCTCGGCCACGGTCATCTTGTCCAGCCACTGCTGGTTGGGCTTGCCAAAGTTGAGCGCCACTTTTTCCACGGCGGTGGAAATCAGGAACAGGTCCACCTTCATGGAAATTGCCAGCAGCGCCGAGGCAAAGTCCTTGTCGATGACCGCTTCCACGCCTTCCAGTTCGCCCTTTTCGTTCTCGACGACCGGAATGCCGCCGCCGCCCACGGCAACCACGGTGAACTTGTTTTCCACTAAGGTGCGGATGGCATCCAGTTCGATGATTTTCTTGGGGTTGGGGGAAGGCACCACCCGCCGCCAGCCGCGGCCGGCGTCTTCCATCACGTGCCAGCCCTGCGCCATGCGCTGTTTGGCGGTTTCCTCGTCCATGAACGAGCCGATGGGCTTGCTGGGGTGCTCGAAAGCCGGGTCGTCCTTGTCCACCAGCACCTGGGTGACCACGGTAGCAGCCTGGTTGCTCATGCCGCGGCGCTTGAATTCGTTGTGCAGCGCCTTCTGGAACATGTAGCCGATCGCGCCCTGGGTGTCGGCACCGCAGGAATCCAGCGGCACGGTATGCAGTTCGTGGGCGGCCAGTTCGGCGCGCCGCAAAATGAAGCCCACCTGCGGCCCGTTGCCGTGCGTGATGACCACGTCCCAGCCGCTGGCAATCATCTCGGTGATGTGGTGCATGGTCTCTTTGGCCGCAGCATACTGGTCGGGGATGGTCTTGTGCTGCTTGTCTTTGATGAGAGCATTGCCGCCAACGGCAACAACGGCAACTTTACGCTCGGTGCTCATGAAACCTCCTTTGGGGAAAGCAATCCACAAATTTCACAGATCAGCACAGATTTTTCTGTGGAATCTGCGTAATCTGCGGTTTCAAAATCCAATCGGTGAAAATCTGTGCCAATCTGTGGATGCCTATCGCATGGTCAGCGCCATCACGGCCTTCTGGACGTGCAGGCGGTTTTCGGCCTCGTCGAAGACCACCGAGTGCGGGCCATCCAGCACCTCGCTGGTGACCTCAATGTCACGGTCGGCGGGCAAGGGGTGCATGTAAATGGCGTCGTCTTTCGCCAGCGCCATCTTCCGCGCATCCATAATCCAGTGCTTGTACTGATCCTGAATGCGCTTGCCTTCGTCGGGGTCGGTGGTGGTCATCAGCGGGCCCCACGATTTGGCATACACCACGTCGGCGTCTTTCATCGCCTCTTCCATGCCGTTGGGGTCGGAAATCACCTCAAACGACGAGCCGTACTTGGCCGCCTGCGCCTTGGCCTGCTCGACGATGTCGGGCATCAGGCCAAATTCCGGCGGGTGCGCCAGGGTCACATCCATGCCGAAGCGGGTCATCTGCAAAATCAGCGATTGCGGCACGGAAATCGGCTTGAGGTACGACGAGGCGTAAGCCCAGGAAACCACCAGTTTCTTGCGCCGCAGGTCACGCCCCTTCTTTTCCATCATGGTCATCAGGTCGGCCAAGATCTGGAAGGGGTGATAGATTTCGCACTGCATGTTGAACACCGGCACGCGGGAAGCCTCGGCAACATGGTTGATGTAGCGGTTGCCCACGCCCCAGGTCACATGGCGGATGGCGATGCCGTCGAAGTAGCGGCCAAAGATCTCGCCGAGTTCGCGCTCGGTGTCGCCGTGGGAAATCTGGGTGGTACGGCTTTCAATGAAGGCCGCATGGCCGCCCAACTGGTCAATGCCAGCCTCGAAAGAGCCACGGGTGCGGGTGCTGGGGAAGAAGAACAACATCGCCAGCACCTTGTCGCGCAGGTAAGCATGGGGTTCGCCCAAAGCGCGCTTGCGCTTCAGGTCCCAGGCCACCTCGAGAACGGTTTCCACTTCCTCTTTGCTGAAGTCCAGGTCGCCAATCAGGTCGCGACCGCGCAGATCGGTTTGCATGATAGTCTCCTTAGTCAGTTAGTCAGGTAGTCGTTTAGTCGAGTAGTCGGTTAGTCAGGTAGTCGTTTAGTCGGGTAGTCGGCACCAGGCGACTACCCGACTATCAGACTACCGGACTGTCAGACTATTTGACTATTTATTCCATCGCCCCGAGCACCAATGCCAGCAATGCCATGCGCATCACCACGCCGTTGAAGGCTTCCTGCCAGTAGCGAGCCCAGCGGGTGCCATCCACATCGGTGGGGATTTCATCCATCCGCGGGAAGGAGTGCAGCAAGATGGCGTCGGGCTTGGCTTTGGTTTCCAGCAGTTCTTTGGTGATTTTGTAGTTGGGCGGTGTCAGGCCCACATCGCCGGTGCGCTCGTCGCGCGGCTTGGTGTAGTCGGGCTGCACCACGGGCTCGACCAGAATCACATCGGCCTCGTGAATCACCTGCTCGATGTGTTCGGCTTCCTTGAAGTTGAGCCCCATTTCCTTGATTTCGGCCTTGAACTCGTCGGTGAGGCTCATTTCGGGCGGGGCGATGAAAGTGATGGGGCAGTCGAACTTGGTGAGGGCATAGGCGAGGGAGTGCATGGTGCGCATGCGCATATCGCCTACGGCCACCCAGGTGAGGCCATCGATGCGGCCTTTTTCGCGGTAAACGGTGTAGAGGTCGGTCAGGATCTGGGTGGGGTGTTCGCCCCAGCCGTCGCCGCCGTTGATAATCGGAATGGAAGCCCACTTGGCGGCTTCGGCGGGTGCGCCCTGCTGGAAGTGGCGCATCACGATGACGTCGCCGTAGTATTCCAGCATGCGGACAGTGTCTTTGATAGACTCGCGGTAGAAGTCGCCGGCGCGAGTCATCTTGGGGTCGGCAAAGCCGGTGACCTTGCCGCCCAGGCGCAGCATCGCGGCTTCGTGCGCCAGGCGGGTGCGGGTGGAGGGCTGATAGAAAGCGGTGACCAGTGTCTTGTCTTTGAGCAGATCCACATTCTTGCGATTGCGAGCAATCGGCTCCAACTGTTCGGCGACCTCGAACGTGCGGAAGAACTCGCTCCGCTCGAAGTCTTTCAAAGAAAGGATGTCACGGCCGAGGAAACTGCGCATAGGATTACCTCCAAAAAACAATAGAATCGCCCTTCTGGGTCGTGGTTTAGTCTACCACTACCTTCATTGGGAGGGAAGGGTAGCCAGCGATAAAAAATGGGAGGATTGCGCCAGGCCACCCACCCCCACGTGGCCTTTCCATCGTGTATAATTCCTCTGTGCACACCCCCAATTACCTCGCCATCGGGCACATCAGCCGCGACCTGACGCCGGAAGGCCCTCGCTTAGGCGGCAGTGTGGCCTACGCCGCCCGCACAGCCCAGGCTTTCGGGTTGCAGTCCGCCATCGTCACGGCCTGCGGCCCCGACACCTCCCTCAGCGGTGCCCTGGAAGGCATCGCCGTCCACTGCGTGCCCTCAAACGCCACCACCACCTTTGTGCTGGAAAGCACACCGCAAGGGCGGCGACTGGCGCTCCAGGCACAGGCAGCGCCACTGAAGTGGGAAAGCATCCCTGCGGCGTGGCAGCGTGCCCCGCTGGTGCATCTGGCCCCGGTGGCCGCCGAGTTGCCCCCAGGGCTGGCCGCCCGCTTCGCCGGCCGCTTCGTGGGCGTCACCCCCCAGGGCTGGCTGCGCGCCTGGGGAGATGACGGTATCATCCGCCCCACGGCATGGCCCGAAGCCAAAACCGTACTCGCCCAAGCCACCGCTGCCGTCCTCAGCCTGGAAGACCTGGGCGGTGACGAAAGCCGCATTCCCCCTTTGGCCGAGATGGTGCCGGTGCTGGTGGTCACGCGGGGGGCGGCTGGCGCCACCCTCCACTGGCAGGGCCAAGCCCACACCATCCCGGCCCCACCCGCGCGCCCCACCGACACCACCGGCGCGGGCGACATCTTCGCTGCGGCCTTCTTCATCCGTCTGTACCACACCCGCGACCCGCTGGCCGCGGCTCGCTTTGCCAGCCAGGTGGCCGCCCTCTCGGTGCAGCGCCCTGGCCTTGCCGCCCCCCCTACCCCCGATGAAATCCGCGCCCTGCTGTAAGGCATCCAAAACCTGAGGTTCCACTCGGAGTGCCTATGTCTCGTATTTACACCCTTGTCAACCAAAAAGGCGGCGTCGGCAAGACCACCACCGCCATCAACCTCGGCGCCTACCTGGCCTACTACGGCCAGCGGGTGCTGCTGGTGGATCTGGACCCGCAAGGCAATGCCACCTCCAGCCTGGGAGTGGACAAATACCGCCTGCGCGGCGGCACCTACGAAGTGCTGCTGGGCGCCTCCCCGGCCGCGCCGCTTGTGCTGCACAACCCGCGCCTCAAAATGTCGCTGCTGCCCGCCTCGCCCGCCCTGGCAGGCGCCGAGGTGGAACTGGTCAACGAACTGGGGCGGGAAACCCGCCTGCGCCGGGCGCTGGAGCCCATTGCCGACCGCTACGATTACATCCTCATCGACTGCCCGCCTTCCCTCGGGCTGTTGACCATCAACGGGCTGGTCGCCGCGCAAGATGGCGTCATCATTCCGGTGCAGTGTGAGTACCTGGCGCTGGAAGGGCTGGGGCTGCTGACGCAAACCTTAGACAAGGTGCGCTCGGCGCTCTTCCCCGAACTGGCGGTGCGGGGCGTGGTGCTGACGATGTACGACGGGCGCACCAACCTTGCAGGCGATGTCGTGGCCGAAGTGCAAAAACACTTCCCCGACAAGGTCTTTCACGCCATCATCCCCCGCAGCGTGCGGCTGGCCGAAGCGCCATCCTACGGCGTGCCGGTTTCGGCCTATGCGCCCCAATCGCGGGGGGCACGCGCCTATGCCGCCTTAGCACGGGAACTTCTGGAAGGCGACGGGCTGACCGTACCCACTTTAGCCGAACCCACGGCCGATAGCCGCGCCGCCGATGCCTTCCGCGGGGAGTAAACCATGGCACGCAAACGTTCCGGACTCGGCAAAGGGCTGGACGCCCTCATCCCCGGCGGGGAAAGCCGCCTGCCGGGTAACAGCGTGGCGCTGCTGCCGGTGGACGCCATCCGCCCCAACCCGCGTCAGCCGCGCAGCCACTTTTCAGAAGAGGCGCTGGACGAACTGGCGGCCTCCATTCGCGAGCATGGCGTCATCCAGCCCCTCATCGTGGCACAGGCGCCCGAGGGCGAGGGCTATGTGCTCATCGCCGGCGAGCGGCGGCTGCAGGCAGCCAAACGCGCCGGACTGACGCGCGTGCCGGCGCTGGTGCGGGAAGCCAGTGAGCAGCAGTTGCTGGAACTGGCGCTCATCGAAAACGTCCAGCGCGCCGACCTCAACCCCCTGGAAACCGCCGAAGCCTACCGCCAGTTGCACGAGGAATTTGGCCTTTCGCACGAAGAAATTGCCCGCCGGGTGGGCAAAAGCCGGGTCGCGGTCAGCAACACCCTCCGGCTGCTGAAACTGCCCCCCGCGGTGCAGAAGGCCCTGCTGGAAGGGCGCATCACAGAGGGCCACGCCCGCGCCCTGTTGGGGCTGGCTTCCCCCGAAGCCCAGGAAGCCGCCTTGCGCACCGTCGAAAACAAACGCCTGACCGTGCGGCAAACCGAAGAACTCGTGCGCCGCCTGCAAGGGGAACGCCCCAGCGCCCGCCCCCGCCAAACTGCAGCCCCCGAACTGCGCGACCTGGAAGCCCGCCTGGAAACCACCCTCGGCACGCGTGTGCGCCTGACCCGCACGCGCAAAGGGGGGGCAATTACGATTTACTACTACTCCGACGAAGAACTGGAAGCCTTGCTCCACAAACTGGGGGGATAACAGGGAAACGCAAAGATGCCAAAAAGCGCTGTCCTTTGACGACACACACCCCACCATTAGAAAAAATGCAAAAAAGGGCGAGTCGGCGACTCGCCCTTGCCCTTACAAACATGGGCTTCAGGTCACGCGTTTCGACTGCGATTGCTCCGCAATCTCCGCTCAACGCGTTGTTCGTGGCGTTTCGTGCTGAGCGGAGCGTCCTTCGACTTCAGCGCTCGCACTGAGCCGCGTCGAAGTGCTCACGCTTCCACTCAGGGCGGGAGCGAGGACGAAGGACCAAACGCTGCCGGAGCGGTTATCCGAAACTGGGGTTTATTGTGCTATCGGCGCCTGGGGAAGTCTCGCGCTCATCAGCCTTCCAGCGCGCTGGGGGGAGACTCCTCCAAATCCAGCCGATGCTTCAGGTTCAGCCCGTACATCCCCATCGCCTCGCGCACCAATGCCAGGGTCTCGCGGGCTTCCTGCCGCATCCGGCGGGTACCTTCCATGAGAATCTCTTCCACCAGTTCAGGCTTGCTCTCGTATTGCGCCCGCCGCTCCCGGAAGGGTTCCAGGAAATTGTTCAGCGCCCGCGCCAGTTTCTGCTTGACTTCCACATCGCCCACCTTGCCCTGGCGATAGCGCGCCTTGAGGTCTTCCACTTCTTCCTTGTTGGGGTTGAAGATATCGTGGTAGCGGAAGACGACATTGGTGGGCTTGTCGGGGTCGGCCGGGATGTCGGGACGCACGCGGGTGGGGTCGGTGAACATGCGGCGCACCTTCGCGTTGACCTCTTCTTCGCTGTCGGAGAGGAAAATGGCGTTGTTCAGGCTCTTGCTCATCTTGGCCTGCCCGTCGATGCCGATGAGGGTCGGCACCTCGCCAATGAGCGCCTTCGGCAACGGGAAGACCTCGCCATACATGCGGTTGAAGCGGCGAGCGATTTCGCGGGTGATTTCCACATGGGCTTCGTTATCCTTGCCCACAGGCACCAGATGGGCGCGCGGCAGCAGAATATCCACCGCCTGCAGCACAGGGTAGCCCACCAGCCCAAAGGGAATCGCCTCGTCGTCCATCTGGGCGGCGCGGGCCATATCTTTGATGCTGGGCAGGCGCGTCAGCCGCGGTAAAGTGACCAACATCTCAAAAATCAGGTTGAGTTCATAGGTTTCGGGCACCGCCGACTGCACGAAAATAGTGCTCTTTGCGGGGTCAATGCCGGCCGCGAGGTAATCGAGCACAATATCGTGAATGTTCTGACGCAGTTGGGCAATTTCGGCCTTGGACGACTTGGTCGTGAGAGTGTGCAGGTCGGCGATGATGAAGAAGCATTCGTATTCGTCTTGCAGGGCAACGCGGTTCTTCAGACTGCCGACGTAATGGCCGAGGTGCAGTTTGCCGGTCGGTCGGTCGCCGGTGAGCAGGCGTTTTTTGGGTTTTGCATCGCTCATGAAGGAACCTCCAAAGGGGAAAAATCAACGAGGGGTGTTGCAGTATTCCGGTGTCAGGCGCTTCAGTGGCAAGGGCTGCGGTGTCGAACCATCTACGGCGCGGGCGCTGGGGGCTCAGGGGAAACAAAAACACGCCCGCCCCACTGGGGACGAACGCGTAACCGTCCGCGGTGCCACCCCGCTTGGCGCGCATCGGCGCCCACTCGCAGCCCGATAACGGGGGCCAACCGGCACGCCCTACTGCCCCGTGCGGGGTTCAGGCGGCGGCTCCCAGGCCCACTCGGCGCTGCTGCTACGGTTGGGCTTCCAGCCAGGACCCAACTCTCTGGACGCGCGGGGCAGCGCCTACCCATCCTGTTCACAGCCGTTGAACAATGTGGCAGGATGAGTGTACCACGGCGCGCGAAGGGGTGTCAAGCGCGCGATGCGCTCCAGCGTCGGCTTCCCCGACCAGTCGCCCGGCCTTTCCCTTCTACCCCACCCGGCGCGCTCGACGCCTTCCGCTTTCATGGCTATACGAAAACCTCATCCCGCACTCATCTAAATATATAAAAACCTGCATAGCCCCCACCACACAAGAGGACTACAATGGACCCGCCTCGGTCTTCCTCTCGCCCGTTGCAGGGGTGCAACCATGAGCGAAAAACGCAATCCTCTTCATTTCGAGCACAGTTGGGCCACACGCTGGCTGGTGCCAGCGGTCATCGGCATCCTGCTGGTGGCGTTGCTTGCCGTGATCGTGCTCAGTCTCATCTGAACGCAGGAGTCTGCCATGAACTTCATTTCCCTGCTTTCCACGCTGGTCACGCTTGCTTTTGCCGTCTCGGTGCTCAACCGCTACCGCCTGAAAGGCGGCAACCACCTGCTCTGGTGGGGCATGGGGTTGGGCTGGTATGGCCTGGGCACGCTTTCGGAAGTCATCCTCGGCGCGGCGTTCAACCCCTGGGTGCTCAAATTGTGGTATCTCAGCGGCGCCATGCTCACCGCTGCGTGGTTAGGCCAGGGCACGGTGTTCCTGCTGGTGCGGCGGAAGGGCTGGGCAAAGTGGAGCGCGTGGGTGCTGCTGGCGGTTTCGGCGCTGGCCGCGGTGCTGGTTTTCTCGGCGAGCATCTTGCCCGCGGCGGCGCACTTCCGCCCCGACCTGCCGGTATCTTCGCAATACCGCACCATGATGAGCCGCCCCGCGCTGATGATTGTGCTCACCATTTTGCTCAACATCTATGGCAGCCTCACGCTGATCGGCGGCGCGTTGTATTCCGCTTACCTGTTCTGGCGCAAGCAGGTGCTGGCTTCCCGCATGTGGGGGAACATTTTGATCGCCGCGGGAGCGATGAGCCCCGCCATCGGAGGGTCACTGCTGCGCGCCGGCCTGGGCGATTGGCTCTACGTGAGCGAATTCCTGGGCGCGGTGGTGATGTACCTCGGTTTCTGGCTGGCCGTCAAAGACCGCCCGGTAAAACAGCGTTGAGCAGCGCCATCGCCTACCCACCCCAACCAAAACCGCCCCCTCAACACAGGGGCGGTTCGTCGTTTACGGCAACTGCGGGCGCGCGGGGCTACAACAGCGGCCGATAGCGCCGCAAACGCAGGCTGTTGCTGACCACGAAGACGCTGGAAAAGCCCATCGCCCCCGCGGCAAGGATGGGGTGCAGCAGCCCGGCCGCGGCAGCAGGGATGAGCACCACGTTGTAGAAGAATGCCCAGAACAGGTTTTGCTTGATGGTGCGCACGGTGCGGCGGGAAAGGTGAATGGCCCGCGGCACACCCCGCAGGTCGCCGCTGATGAGGGTCACGGGGGCGGTGGCCATGGCTACATCGGTGCCGGTGCCAATCGCCAGCCCCACATCGGCTTGCGCCAGCGCCGGGGCATCGTTGATGCCGTCGCCGACCATCGCCACCACCTCCCCCTCGGCCTGCAACCGCTTCACCTCGTCGGCTTTGCCGTCGGGCAGCACCTCGGCCAGCACGCGGTCAATGCCAATTTGCCGGGCAATGGCTTCAGCCGTGCGCTGATTGTCGCCCGTCATCATCGCGACTTTCAGCCCCAGGCGGTGCAACGCTTCCACGGCTTCGGCGGAATGCGCTTTGACGGTGTCGGCCACAGCAATCACGCCGCGCGCGACGCCATCCACCGCCACGAACATCGCAGTCCTGGCTTCCTCTTCCAGTCGCTGCGCTGCTTCGGCCAGCCCTTCCAGCGGAATGCCGTGGGCTTCCATCATGCGGCGGTTGCCGACCATCACCGCCCGACCGTCCACTTCAGCAGCCACCCCGCGCCCCACCTCGGCACGGAAGCCGCCCACTTCGCCTAATGCCAGGCCGCGGTTGCCCGCCTCGGCCCAGATGGCTTCCCCGAGGGGGTGCTCACTGCCCTGCTCCACCGAGGCAGCCAGGCGCAGGAGTTCGTCTTCCTCGATGCCTTCCGCCACAATGTCGGTCACGGCGGGCTGACCGCGGGTGACGGTGCCGGTTTTGTCGAGCACAACCATCGTCAAGCGCCCGGCGCGTTCCAGGGCTTCCCCAGATTTGAAAAGAATGCCATGCTCGGCGCCCTTGCCCGCGCCGACCATCACGGCGGTGGGCGTCGCCAGCCCCATCGCACAGGGGCAGGCAATCACCAGCACGGCCACCATGTTCACCAGGGCGCGGGTGAAGGCGTTGGTGGCAGCGTCAGCAGGCAGGGGAATGAAGAAGTACCAGACCACAAAGGTCAGCACCGCCAGGCCAATGACCGTGGGCACGAAAACAGCCGAAACCCTGTCGGCGAGTTGCTGGATGGGCGCTTTGGAGCCCTGGGCTTCTTCCACCAGGCGGACGATTTGCGCCAGCGCGGTGTCGCGCCCCACTTTGGTGGTTTCGATTTTGAGGCGGCCGAGTTTGTTGAGGGTCGCGCCGACCACCGGGTCGCCGGCGGCCTTTTCCACCGGCAGCGATTCGCCGGTAATCATGGATTCATCTACCGCGGAGCGGCCTTCAATCACCACGCCATCGACCGGAATTTTCTCGCCCGGGCGCACGATGACCACATCGCCCACACGCACTTCGTCCACCGGCACGTCCACCTCGCGGCCTTCCCGCACCACACGGGCAGTTTTGGCCTGCAGGCTCATCAGTTTCTGGATGGCCTCGGAAGTGCGGCCTTTGGCTTTGGCTTCCAGGTATTTGCCGATGCGAATGAGGGTGATGATGGTGGCCGAGGTTTCGAAGTAAAGGTGGCCAGGGAGCAGGTTCAGCAAGACGGCCACCGAGTAGAAGTAGGCCACGGACGAGCCCAGGGCTACGAGCACATCCATGTTGGGCGCGCCGTTGCGGAGCGCCTTGTAGCCGCCTTCGTAGTATTGCCAGCCGACGTAAAACTGCACCGGCGTGGCGAGGGCAAAGAACACCCAGCCCCACCAGGGGGCCTGCGCCACAGCCGCTGGAAGCAAACCGAAGTCACGCCCCATGGAAAGCAGGAAAAGGGGCAGGGTGAGAAAGACGCCCGTCCACAGCAGGCGGCGCTGGCGGGCAATTTCTTCCCGACGGACACGGGCTTCGACGTCTTCATCGGCGCTTTCGGCCGTCGCCACCCGAAAACCGGCACCGGCGACGGCTTCCCGCAGTTCGGCCTGGCTGACCACCGTGGGAATGTAGCGGATGAGCACCCGCTCACTGGCAAGGTTGGCGCTGACTTCCAGCACCCCGTCGATGGCGCGCAGGGCTTTTTCGAGGCGGCGGGCGTCGTTGTCGTCGCCGATACCCTGCACCAGCCAGTTGGCTTCGCCGGTAGCCACATCGTAACCGGCGCGCCGAATGCGGTGGACCAGGTCGTCCAGGCCCGCGGCGGCAGGGTCGAAGGCCACGGTGGCGCGTTCCGAGGCCAGATTGACCACGGCATTGGCCACACCGGGGACTTTCTTCAAATTGCGCTCCACGGTAGCCACGCAGTTCGCGCAGGTCATGCCCGTGATGGGCAAAACCACTTGAGTTTCGGTCATACGTGCTTCCTCCTGGAAGGCCAGAGGCCGCCCACCAGAGCGGCCTCATGTTTTTTGAGCGGCTTACTCTGCCACGGGGTAATTGATTTCCGCCAGCAGCGCCTTGAGGCGCGCTTCGTCGGCGGGGGCCTCGAAAGTGATGGTGACGCGCTTTTCGGCCACGTCGCCTTCCACCGCAGCCACGCCTTCCAGTTCGGTCAGTTCCGACTTGATGGTATGGATGCAGTGGTGGCAGGTGATGTTGGGAATGTGATAAGTGACCTTCACAGCAAACGCTCCTTATAGTTTCTGGAATGCCTCGAAAATGTCGAGAATTTCATTCAGCACGCGTTCGCGCTCTTCGACATCATCGCTGCGGATGGCTGAAATCACGCAGGTGTGCAAGTGCTCATCCAGAATCAGGGCACTGATCTTGTTCAGTGCTGCCTGCACGGCCTGGATTTGCCGCAAGACGTCAATGCAATAGGCGTCTTCTTCCAACATGCGCTCGATGCCGCGAATGTGGCCTTCCACGGTTTTCAGCCGCCGATAAGCTGCTTCGTGCTTCATGTCACACCTCCGTTACCCCCCCCCCAGGGGGGTGGGGTGCGGTCAGTATAATGCATTTTCAGGAAGGCGTCAAGCCCCTCCACACGCCCTTTTGCAGGAAAGCAGCCCGCTGTCGGCCTTCTCCCGAAGGCCAGCAGCCCGCGTTACGCGCGAACAGCCCGCGCCTTCATGCCCCCGTAGTACAATCTAAAACATGCTGCCGAGCGCCCCGCCCGCCTTTGTGCAAGTAGGCCGGGTGGGGGCTCTTTTGAGGCCCTCCATGCAGATCCTCATTTTCTCGCTCATCGTTCTGGTCACCATGGCGCTGTTGCTCACCGATGCACTGCGCCCGGAAATCATCGGGCTGGGCGTGCTGTTCACGCTGGGCGCGACTGGCCTCGTCTCGTGGAAAGAAGCCTTTGCCGGCTTCAGCAGCAACGCGGTCATGGCAATGTTCGGGCTGTTCATCATCGGGGGCGCGCTGCAGCGCAGCGGTGCCGCTGGCTGGCTCGGCGACCAACTGGTAGGGCTCGCCAGGGGGAACGAATCCGTCCTCATCGCCATCCTCATGGGCACAGCAGCAGCCCTTTCGGCCATCATGGTCAACATCGGCACCGCGGCCGTGCTCTTGCCCGCCGTCATGAGCGCCAGCCGCAAAACCAAAATTCCGCCCAGCCGCCTGGTGTTTCCCCTGGGCGTCGGTACCATCATCGGCGGCATGCTGACCCTCATCGGTGCAACACCCACCATCATCATGAACGAGTTTTTAGGGGCGGCCTCACTGCAGCCGTTCAAAATTTTCGAGCAAGCCCCCCTCATCCTTCCCGCGGTCATCTCGGCGGTAGCCCTGATGGTCGTGCTCAAAAACGTGCTCCTGCCCCACCGACCGCCGGAATACGAAGACCTGCTGCAAAAGAGCGACGCCCTCATTCGCTCTTACCTGCTGGATAAAGTGCTCCACGAAGCCATTGTAAGGCCCGATTCGTCGCTGGTCGGGCTCAGTCTGCGGGAATGCGGCTTACGCGCCCGCCACGGCGTGTACGTCATCGGCATTCGCCGCGACGGGCAGTTCCTTCCACCCCCCACCGCCGACACAGTATTGCTCGCGGGCGACCGCCTGCTTGTGCGCGGCGACGACCAGGCCATGCTCGCGGCAGCCGCATCCTGCGGTCTGGATGTCCTGCCCGAGGTCGAAGCCTTCCCCCCGAACTTGCTGCGCGAGGGCTTCCAGATGGCCGAAGTGACCTTAGCACCGCGTGCGTGGTTACAGGGCAAAACAGTCGCCGAAGCCGACTTCTTCAACCGCTATGGCCTGCGTATCCTCGCCATCGACCACAAAGGGCACCCCCTGCACCACCACCTTGCCGAGCACAAACTGGAATTCGGCGACACCCTGCTGGTGCACGGCCGCACCGATCGGCTGGCCGCGCTGGAAGAAGACGACAACTTCATCGTGCTGGAGAAAACCGCGCCGGAAGAAGCCGGCAGCGCGCTTTCCATCCCCAAGGCAGTTACCACCATTGTGGTCACCGTGCTGGCGTTGGGTGCGGTGGGCTTCCACCTTTTGCCGCTGGGCGCAGCCTCGGTGGGGGGCGCCACCTTACTCCTGCTGCTCGGCGTGCTTACTATGGAAGAGGCCTACCGCGCCATCTCGTGGAAAGTGCTCATCTTCATCAGCGGCATGTTGCCCCTGGGCGCGGCGATGATGCACAGCGGCACTTCGGCAGCCATCGGCCACATGCTGGGCCGTCTGCTGGGGGGGCACAGCACCTTCTGGCTTTACCTGCTCATCGCGGTCGTTGCCACGGTGATTGCCCACCTGACCTCAAACGTGACCGCTGCCGTTGTCACCATCCCCCTGGCCCTGCAAACCGCGATGCATCTGGGTGCCAACCCCCGCGCCGCAGCCGTCGTGGCCGCGTTGGGAGCCTCGAACGTCTTCAGTTCCCCCACCTATCAGGTCAACGTCTTTCTCATGGGGCCCGGCGAATACAAACCGCTGGATTTCGTAAAGAAGGGGGCTTTGTTCACCGTCCTGGTCATCCTCACCATCGCCACAGGGGCCTATTTAGGGCTGTAACAGGAAGGCATCCGCGCGGCCGCCCTTCACTTGCGCCGGTACACACTCACCAGGCACTGCAGGTTTCGGGGGTCGCCCGATGCGCTGACATCGTAGGTCACGAATATTGCGACACGACGCGGGGGGTGTCATGGCCGCCCGGGGCGCAGCGCAGGCCGCCAGTAAGAGCCATAGCGTCAGCAACGCAACCACGAGCGAAAGCCTGCCCTCAGGTTTCATTGTCTTCTCTTCTCCTTTTTGCCGTCAGCACCGGGACGCCTGCCACCCGCGCCATTTCTTCGGCCCAGGCGCGAGCGCGCGTTTGCAGGCGATGAGAGTGCCGCCATGCTATTTGGGCACGGCCATCTTTCAGTACGACCACAATTTCCAACCACGTGCCCACGGTCGGCGAATCGGCAAAAAAGGCGTTCGGGCCAATCCCTTGAGCGTGCCACTGGCGGGTGCGAAAGCGCAAGCCACGCAAATCTTCTCGCCGCCAGAGCCTGCGGCCAAAACGCAGCCAGCCGGGGCGGGCTTCCCAAACCTGATGCCGCGGCCACAGCGCGTCAGTCAACATCACCCACGCCAACACCAGCGCGGCCTGAAGCAAGGATTCCCGCACCGAGAGACGCCCGCCGCCCGCCCATCGTGCCAGTTTGCCTGCCAGATCAAAACCCGCAGCCATTGCCAGCCCACTGAAACCCAGGTAAAGCAAGAGCCCCAATGCGACCAGCCCCTTCGTATCGGCGTCGGCTGTCCGGAGCGACAGGCGTCGCACCGCGCGGAAATGGTCGGGGCGCCGGGAAGTCACTTCCCACCGGAAGAGACCATAGGCCAGGGTGGTAGGAAGAGGCTTCATGAGCGTGCGCGACGGTTGAGCCACGCTGTCAGATAACCATAGCCAAAGCCAAGGATCAGCGTGAACATCATGACGAGGCTGCTCGCCAGCAGGGTGCCGAAAGCCAGACGCCCCAAGGTTTGCACCAGCGCTGCGGGGTCGGCACCGCCCATACCAAAGACGTTCAGGGAAAGCAGCGTTTCCATCTGGTGATACACGCGCCAGGCCAGGTACAGGCTGGCCGCGGCGAAAGCCGTCCCTGCGGCCACAAGGGCGGTCATCAGCAGCGAGACGAAGCGTTGCGAGCCGCCTTTCGGGGGAAGCGTTGGCGTTTCGGTCATGGCTGCTGCTCGACGAAAATGACCGAGGGGCTGGCGACGGCCCACGTGCTGCCGAGGCCAATGCTTTGGCCGCTGAACACGGTCACGAAGTCAGATGCGCTGAGCGACCGTTTCAGGCCGGGCACGCGCGCCAGGCGAATGACGGTGGGCGTTTGCAGGTTGGGGCTGTAGTGGACGTAAATCCAGTAGCGTTGGCTTTGGGGGTCGTAATAGCCGCTCGGAACGCCGCCCTGGCCGCGGCTGAGCACGCTTATCAGGCTGTAAGCGCCATGCAGGTTCGGCGATTCCCAGGCCTGCACCGAAAGGCCGTGGCTGGTCAGCAGCACCATCCGCTGGCCATCGGAAAACACATCGGGGTCGGAAAGCGAGCGGAACGCCTGCCCCTGGCCCACTGTGACGGTGACGCGCGCTCCCTCGACGGGCTGGAAACGCGTGCCATCGCTGCCGCTGACTTCCACCGCCGAGCGCACCGTGCGTTCGCATTGCGCCTCGCCGTTGCAGCCGCCCGGGTCGCCGCCGATCACTCCCTGCACGAAGAACAGCACCAGCCGCCCCTGGTCGTCCAGCATGAGCGAAGGGTCAACGAACCCCTGGGGGAGACCTTCCACCGTTACCCGCTGCGTGGCTTCCAGCACGCCGGTGTCGAAATGATAGCGCGTCACCGCGCCGGGGGTATAGATGTAGAGCGTATCGCCGCGGCGGATGAGGTCCGGCACCGAACCCGAGAAGGGTTGCCAGCCGGGCACCAACTGCCACGCCACGCCGTCGGCGCTCTGGGCGAGATAAACGTGGTGTGTGCTGGGGGTGTCGCAGGCGCTTTGAGCGGTATCGCAGGCATGGAACGCCATCAGATAGGGCTGGGTGATTTGCAAGTGCAGCGTGATGTCGCGCGGGTTGCCCTGCGCGGTGACGCCCCCTTCCGGTGCGGCGCTTTGGCCGCCTGGGGGCGGCGGGCCGCCAGGAGGCAGGGTCAGCCCGCAGGCTTCCATGGCGGGTTCTTCTTCCTGCGTGGGCGGGCGCTGGAAGCCGGTGATGGCCGTGAAGGCCTCCTCGCCCCAGGCTTCCTTGAGGCAGGCCTCCTGCGCAGCGGTGAGGTTAGCGAAAGGATTGAAGTCCGGCTGGTTGCCCTGGGGGTTGCCGGGGCCTGCCCCGCTGGGCTTCCCGGCCTGGCCGGTCACGATTTTGTAGGCAAAGGCGTAGCCCCCCTCGGGCAGCGCCGTCAGGCTGGGGTCGCTGCCGCTTCCCGGCACCTGGACGTCATCCAGCCGCTGCCAGGTTCGCCCGCCGTCGGTAGAGCGGTACATGTGGGCCAGATACAGCCCCACGCTGCCGTCAGGGAAAACGGCCAGTTCGGGAATGCCCTTGTCGCGCACCGGTTCGCCGAACTCGGTGAAATGGCTGCCGTCGTCGCTGCGGGCAAAGACCGTTTGGTCGCCCACGGTCACGGCCAGCAGCCAGGTGCCATCGGGAAGTTGCACCAGGGTGGGGTCGGTGGCGTGCTGGATGGCGATGAGTTGGCCCTCCACGGTAAAGTGCAGGCCATCGTCGGAAACCGCGCTGAAAATGGGGTTGGGATCGCCGGGTTGCAGGGTTTGGCTCACGAAATTGCCCTGGAAATAGACCAGCCGGAAGCGGCCATCGGGCAGGCGGACGACGTTGGGGTCCACCGCGTTGCCGTTGAACTGGCCATCCAGCGTCACGCAGCCCACGGTTTCCCAGGTGCCGTTATCGGTCTGGCGGGCGGCAAAAATGCCGTGATGCCCCGGCTCGCCGTTGACGAAATACACCCACAGGTGGCCGTCGGGGCCGAGCACCAGGTCGGGCACCGAGGCGTGTTCCAGAATCAACTTGCCTTCTTCGGGGAAGGTGCGGCCGTCTGAGGTGGTGGTGAGGTACACCTGGTGGTTGTAGAGGGGCGACGGCTGGTCGCCCGCGGAGGCTTCGCCAGCCTGACATTGCCCGCTCGCTGCCTTCCCAGTGGCAGCAGGCTGGGGCTGCGCCGTGGCGGTGGGCGCGGGGGGCTGCGTGGGGCGCGCCTGAGGCGTGCGGGGGGACGGTGTGCCCGCCGGACGGGGCGCAGGCCTGGGGGCGCAGGCCGCCAGCAAGCCCAGGAACAGCACGAAAAGCACGGTTTTCTTCATGTAAGGGCTCCAGCAAGATAAAGGAAGGGAAACCCGGGGAAGGCAAGGCTTTCCCCAACGACGGAAAATCGCTAAAAGCGCCTCTTCAGCCCGCCGGGCGGACGCGCCAGGTTGCTTCGCCTTCCAGCGCCAGCATCAGCCCCTGGGCGCGCAGGGCGTCTTCCAGCACGCCTAACCATTGCTGCCGCTGCTTTTTGTTCATCACCATCCGCAGCGTGGTGCCGTCGCCTAAGGGGATGTCTACCGATTGGTTGAGACCATATTTGGAAAACGAGATGCGCGTCAGCCCTTTCAGGGCGATCTCCTGGCGGCGGGTGCCGAGTTGGGCGCTCTTGCGCAGCAGGGTACGGGCAATGATGGAAACCGCCGCCGCGGCCCCGGCAACCACCGACTCCGAAAGCACCACGATGCGGTGGCTGGTCAGGTAGCATACGCCGGTGCGCGCGGCGATGCGGCCTTCCACCAGGGAAACCCGGTCTTTGCGCAGGAGCGTTTCGTGGGGGGAAAGGGTAATCTGGGGCATGGGTCTCTCCGAAAAAGGGGGAAGGCAGCGCCTCGGAGCGAAAAATCTGCCTATCGGGAAGCCAGCGCCAGCAGGTCTTCTGCCGTGACCACGCGCAGGTTTTGGGCCGCGTAGGCCACCAGGTCTTCGTAAGCCTGCCAGATGGCGGCCTGCTCTTCGGCGGTGCGGGGGGTGGAGGGGTCAGGCGCGGTCAGGTCAAAGGGCGGCGAGAGAGGGTCCTGTTTGTTGCCGTGGGCGTCGATGGTGTAGTAAAACGAACCCCAGGCCGCGGAGCCGCGGCGGTAGAAGTTGTTTTCGTGAATCAGGACGTTGACAAACGGCGGGCGGGGCGGCGAAGCCCGCCACCAGTCGTTCAGGCCATTTTGCAACAAATTCACGGGAAGATACTGCTCGCCGCCGGCGCGGGTAATCAGATTCCACCAGAAGTTGCCGCCCTCGACGCGCGCAATGCTGAAATCGGCGGGGCGGATAAGCAGCCCCTCGTCGGTGAACACCAGGGGGTGCGCGAGGTCAGCGCCTGATTCGTGGTAAACGACCACGGCCTTCGCCCCCAGGTCGGCGTACACTTTGCGCGCCGCGGCGATCACCCGCCGCGAGCCGCTTCCGCCGGTCGCCACCGTGACGGGCAGTTTCCCGAAAATTTGGGCGACGTAGGTGTAGCCCCCCGGCTGGTCACGTAGCAACTGGCCGGTGCGCATGTCCAGGCGGTAGGTTTCGTAATCACGCAGGGTCTGGTAAAGTTGCGCCTCGTCCAGGCCGTCGAGCCAGTCGCCAAAGCCTTTCACCAGGGGGTGTGGGGCACGGACGTGGTAACTGATGGTCATGCCCGAATCTTTGAGCCGCTGGATGACTTCGGGGTAGTGTTCCACGTAGGCTCGCACCACCGGCGCGGTGACGTAAAACTCCCCCCGCGCATGGTACTTCTCGAAAAGGTTGATCAGGCGCAGCAGGGTGGCCGCGCTTTCGTCGCTGTGCACCCAGTCGTGGGTGTTGACGATGAAGGCGATGTAGCCGCGGGGGGCGGCTTCCGTGGCGGGGGCGGCGGTGGGGGAAGCCGCGGCCGGGGCGGCTTCCGCATGGCGGGGGTCGACGCCGGGGTGCGCGGCTTCCCACTGGCGGAAGGCCGCGGCCATTTGGGAATACGTCGCCCACTGCACCCGCCCCGCGGCGACCAGCGGGTCCACCACCTCGGTGAGGAAGCGGTCGATGACCTCGAAAGGGTGCTCAGGGTCGCCGCGGAATTCCCCCGGATGCACGGTAAAGTGGAAGACATTGACCTGCCCGTCCTCGGCGGCGTCCAGCGAGGCCAGCAGGCTCTTTTTCAGGAAGGCAAAATAGGCTTCATCGCCGCCGCTGTTCTGGCTGCGGCGCATGGAGGCAAAATCGGTACGGTCGTAAAGCCCCTCGGGCAGGAAAATGATCGGGCCGTTGGGGTCGTGGGTGGCAAAGGCGGTCAGGTCGTGGCCGTCGGTGCCGCCCGCTGGCCGCCAGGGGTGAATGCCGATCAGTGCCTCGTCGGTGCTCTGGGTGGCGGGGTTCTTCCAGTCGCTGTTGATTTCCAGCCCCGCGCAGGCGGCGGCTTCGTAGAGGTGGGGGTAAAGGTTGCCGCCGCTCCAGTAGCGCACCGCGTCCACCCCGCTGGCCTGCTTGATGAGACGGATTTCTTCTCTGAAGACTTCGCACCACTTTTCCGGGGGCAGTGATTCGGGGTTGTTGCCGAGGTGGGCGTCTTCGTGAAAGTGCAGGCCGATTTCATGGCCGCGGGAAGCCAGGTCGGCGAGCACGGTTTCGCCGCGCTGGACGGCCACCACGGTGAAGGGCGACTGCGCCTGCACGGTCAGATGCCCGCCGTGCTTCTCCACCACCTCGGCAAGGGTGCGCAGGTCATCCACCTGGCGGGCGAAAAAGCGGCTGTTGGCATAATCGCTCTTGCCGTTGCCCTGGAAGCCCTGGGCGGTGACGCCAAAAGGCTCGATGTGGACGCCCATGCCAAAAAGCAGCACGCCGGGGCGGTGGGCTGCTGCGGTGGGGGCGTGGGTTAGTTGTGGGGAGGCGGGGGCAGTCGGCGCGGGGGGCTGCGTGGGACGCGCTTGAGGCGTGCGGCGGGGCGGCGGACGTCGCGGCCCGCCGGGCGCACAGCCAGCCAGCAGCAATGCCACCAACACGGCGAACCACACGACGCGTTTCACTGCAACCTCCTGTTTCAGGCTCAACATGTGCCACGGGGAAAGATCTGAAAAGCAGTGCGTTTCTCCCCCTCGAGCAGACCACGCGCTGCCCGCACACCTGGCTTGCAGAGTCTTCACCGCGCATGTCGGGTTGTCAAATTATGCGTGTATGAGTATAGCCGAAATTCCCAAAGAGGGCAAACAAAAAAAAACCTGCACCCCCTCCTCGGAGTGCAGGTCATCGGCATCACACCCTGGCAGCGCTTACGCCGCCGTGCGTTGCCAGCGCCGGGCCATCAGCACCCGGCGGGCAATGCTGGGATGATTATAGAAGAAGAATTCCACGCCTCGCGGCGGCAACGGCAGGCTCTTGTTCTGCTGCGCCAACAACACCATCACCTTCTCAAACGCTTCGGGGGCGTCGGTCATCTGCAACGCATACGCATCGGCTGCCCGCTCCACCCGACGGCTGTAAACATTGAGCAGCACTTGCAGCGCCGCCGAGAGCCACGCGACCGTCAGCGCCAGCAGGGGGAAAGTCGCCACATCCGCAGGGCCGCCGAGGCCATCCCACGTCCCCAGCGTTTGCAGCACGCCGTAGCCCACCGCCAGCATCACCACAAAGGCCACCCCCATCAGCACCATCAACTTGAGCAGGTCGTGATGCACCTTGTGCCCCAACTCGTGGGCAATGACCACCTCCACCTGCACAGGATCCGCCTCTTCCAGCAAAGTATCCGAAATAACCACCTCGTTGCCCGCCCCCTTGGGCACCACGGCCGCGTTCCCCCGGCTGCTCTTCTCGCCCGACTTGAGCACCGCGAGCCTTCCAAAACGCACCCCCGCCCGGGCGAACAGGTCACGCAGGCGCGCTTCCAGGTCAGGGTCATCCAACGGTTCGGTTTTGTAGCGCATCCGCAGGAAAACCGGCGAAAGCAAGTAAAACACCACCATAAACACCACGACCACCGCGATCAACCCCGGCAACCAGCGGTCCGGCCAGCGACGAAAGATAAGATACAGCCCCAAAAAGAGCGCACTCTGCAAAGGAATATTCAGCGCGGTCTCTTTGATTTCATCCCACAACCAGCCGCCAAAAGACTGACGGTTGGTGCCCAGGCGCTCTTCCAGCCGGAAGCCAAAATACCAGGCCACGGGCAGATCGACCACCACCGAAACCAGCATGAACACGATGAGCGCCAGCCAGGTTGCCCACCAATGCTCGTTGGCGTGCAAGGCGTTGCGCAGCGCCACCGCCCACCCGGTGGGCAGCCAGAGCACGGCCAGCACCAAGGGAATGAGCAGGCCGACGACAAATTGCGTCAACTGCATGCGCATCTGGTAGCGCGCTTTGGCAAGGTCTTCCCCACCCAGCGCGGCTTCCAGTTCACGCGCCACGGCTTCCAGTTCCGAGTCATAGGCTGACATGATTTCTTCCTCCTGAGAAAATGAGCGGCTTGGTTCGCGCTGCTGCAAGCATACCGCAATTCAAGCGCCTTGTCCTCCGTCGGGAGAATGAAACCTGCGCGAAAACGAAATCCTCCCCCAGGACAGGGCCCAACCCGTCCCCAGACCGATGCGCTCCCCGCCAAAAGGTGCGACAATGGGCGCACAGCAAGCACCCGCTGGTGCTCATGAGAGGAGATTGCCGCGATGAAAGAACCCGTGCTTCGATTACACCACCTGAGCAAGCATTTCAAAGACATCAAAGCCGTGGACAACCTGACACTGGAAGTGCATGCCGGGGAATGCTTTGGCTTTTTAGGCCCCAACGGTGCAGGAAAGACCACCACCATCGGCATGATTTTGGGGCTACTGCACCCTACAAGCGGGCACGTAGAAGTGTTTAGCCGTCCCGTGACCCCAACACACACCGCGCCCCTGCGAGAAGTGGGCGCGCTGGTTGGCTCGCCCGGATTTTACCCCTACCTTTCAGGGCGCGTCAACCTGCGCCTGCTGGCACGCCTTTACCCCTCGGCGGACGAAGCGCGCGTCGAAGCCGTGTTAGCCCATGTAGGGCTGGAAGCCGCCGCCCACCGGAAAGTCAGAACCTACTCCACCGGCATGAAGCAACGGCTGGGGCTGGCCGCCGCCCTGCTGCACCAGCCCCGCCTGCTCATTCTGGACGAGCCCACCAACGGCCTCGACCCCGTAGGCATGGCCGAAATGCGGCAACTGCTGCGGGAACTCACTCACGACGGTGTGACCGTTTTCCTCAGTAGCCACCTGCTGCACGAAGTGGAACAGGTTTGCGATCGTGTGGCTGTGCTGAATCGCGGCCAACTGCTGGCCCACGGCCCTGTGGCCGATTTGCTCCACGGCCACCAGGACCTGGAAGCCTTTTTCATGGAAGCGATTACTCCCCATCCCCCTGCGTGAGAGGAAACCATGACCACCCTGCAGACTTTCATTCACCTGACCAGCGCCGAAAGCCGCAAACTTAGCGGCCGCGCCCTACTGTGGGCCGAAGCAGGCATCTTCGCCCTGCTGGTCGCGGGGCTGCATCTGGCCCTCATCGCCGCGTTGGCAGCGCCCCAACAGCAAGGCCTGCCGCCAGAGGCCATTGCTGCCCTCAAAGCCTCCCTGCGGTGGCCGCAGGGCTTCCTCGGTGGTCTGGCGTTTGTCGGGGGCAGCGGGCTGGGCGGCCTGTTTGTCGTGGTCCTCGCAGCCGCCCTCTCGGGGCAGGAATACACCTGGCGGACGGTGCACCTCTGGCTCAGTCGCGGCGTCGGGCGCGGCGCCTATCTGCTGAGCAAAGTGGTGGTACTCAGCGCGGCGTTGCTTTTGCTGGCACTAACCGCCTTCCTCGCCGGCGCGGCAGCCACCGGCGCTTACACCCTTCATGCCAGCGGCAGCCTGCCGTGGCACGCCCTGCCCTGGGGAAAGGCCGCCGTCGGCGTGCTGGCCGCAACCCTGAGCCTCGCCCCCTACGCCGCGCTGGCACTGCTCACCGCCATCCTCACCCGTTCCACCCTCGCAGCCGTAGGCTTTGGCGTAGGCTACAACCTGCTGGTAGAAAACATGGCGGCCAAAGTGCTCATGCTGGCTTCCCCTCAGGCAGCGCGCATCACCCGCTACCTGCCCGCCATGCTGGGGCAAAGCCTGCTGCAAGGCGTTGCGCCGGGAACCGAGGTAAGCGTCGGCGTCACCGGCCAGTCGGGTGCCACAGCCTTGCTTTCCCCCGCGGCTGCCGCCCTGCTGCTGGCAGCCTACACCCTCGCCGCCCTCGCCATCGCGTGGTGGGCCTTCCGCCGGCAGGATATCAGCGCCTGACCCGCGCCGCCGTAGGGTACAATGAACCCACAGCACTGACCGCCCACCTTTCTTCCTCGATGCCCCGCCCCTTGCTCTCACCAGGCCGCCCTGCTCATGCGACTACGCTGGAAACTCACCCTTTCCTATACCCTGGTTACGGCCGGCGCTATCCTGCTGATCGAAATTGGGCTGCTGGCCGTCGCCGCCTTCCTGCTGACCCGCGCCGATGCCCTGCCGCGCATCCTGGTGCCTATCCTGAGCGACGCCACGGCAGAACTGGCCCCTGCCCTGGAAGCCACGCCCCCTCACCGCGCCGCGCTGGAAACCTGGCTGGAAGTTCTGGTCAAAGAAGGGCGCCTGGCGCGGCCAGACCAGGACGGCCTCAAACTCAACCTGAACCCCGCCAGCCTGCAATGGGCCGTTGTCACCGACGCGCAAGGGGAATTTGTCGCTGCCTATCCCCAACCACCCTGCGGCCAGGGGAAAGCGTTGGCCGCCTGCCTGCCCCCGGAAGCCCTGACGCTGACGGGGCGCGCCCTGGCAGGGGAGCGAAACAGCGGGCAACTCAGTTTTGCCGACGAGCAGGGATTATACGCCGCGGCCCCCATCACCGACGCCGCCGGCCATACAGTGGGTGTGCTTTTGCTACGCATCGCCTGGCCGGCCTCGCTGCGGCAATGGCCGCGCGAGGTGGTGGGCACCTTGTTACCCAGCGCGGCGCTCATCACCCTGTTTGCCGCGCTCATCGGCACGCTGTTCGGCTTCCTCACCGCCCGCGGCCTGACTCGCCGCCTGACCGCCCTCACCGCCGCAGCCGACGCCTGGAGCCGCGGCGACTTTTCCGCCCAGGTGCGCGACCCTTCCCCCGACGAACTCGGCGCGCTGGCACGGCGGCTCAACCGCATGGCCGAGCAACTGGAAAACCTCGTCCACAGCCGGCAGGCGCTGGCCGCCCTGGAAGAACGCAACCGCCTGGCGCGTGACCTTCACGACGCGGTCAAGCAACAAGTGTTCGCTGCGGGCATGCAACTGGCCGCGGCCCGCCGCTTGCTTCCCCAGCAGCCCGAAGCCGCCCAAGACGCGGTAGCCCAGGCCGACGCGCTCATCCGGCAGGCCCAGCAGGAACTGACCGCGCTGATTCAAGAACTCCGCCCTGCCGCCCTGCAAAACAAAGGGCTGGTCGCCACCCTGCGGGAGCACCTCGAAGCGTGGGCAAGCCAAACGGGCATCGCCGCCGACTTCCGGGTGCAGCACGAACAACGGCTGCCGCTGGAAACCGCGCAGGCGCTGCTGCGAGTGGCTCAGGAAGCCCTTGCCAACACAGCCAGGCACAGCCGCGCGCGGCACGTGCGGGTGCGCCTCACATGGAGCGAGAACGCCGTGCGCCTGACGGTGGAAGACGACGGGCAAGGCTTCGACGCGGCCGCAGTGCAGGGGCAGGGCCTGGGGCTGACCAGCATGGCCGAACGCGTCCAGACCCTCGGCGGGCACCTGGAAGTCGTTACCCGCCCCGGCGGCGGCACTCGCATCGAAGCCACCATTCCCCTGACGCCACCCTGACCTTGCTCTGGCGCGCAAACGCACGGCGCCGCCATGCCACCGCCACACTCTGGCTATACGAAGCGCCCCCAAAGGAGAATGCCCATGCCCGAACCCATCACCGTGATTATCGTGGACGACCACCGCGTGGTGCGCCAGGGCGTGCGCGCCTTCCTGGAAACCTACCCCGACATCACCGTCGTTGCCGAGGCCGCCTCGGGACAAGAAGCCGTGCAACTCGCCGCCCGCCATGCCCCCGACGTCATGCTGATGGACCTGGTCATGCCGGGCATGGATGGCGTCGAAGCCACCCGCGCCGTCAAACGCATAAGCCCGCGCACGCAGGTGATCGTGCTCACCTCCTACCACGAAGACGAGCACATCTTCCCTGCAATTCGCGGCGGGGCCATCTCGTACCTGCTCAAAGACGTCGCGCCGGAAGATCTGGCCGATGCCGTGCGCAAAGCCGCGCGAGGGGAAGCCGTGCTGCACCCCCGCGTGGCCGCCCGTTTGGTCCAGGAACTCCACGCCGCTCGCGAAACGCCTTCTTCCCTCATCCCCTCCCCTTTTGCCGAACTGACCGAACGGGAACTGGAAGTCCTCCGCCTGGTGGCGCAGGGCATGAGCAACGCGGCCATCGCCGAGCAACTGGTCATCAGCGAGCGCACGGTCAAGAGCCACGTCAGCAACATTCTGAGCAAACTGCACCTTTCCGACCGCACGCAGGCGGCGGTTTACGCCTGGCGAAAAGGGTTGATGACCGACCCGCCCGCCGGCGAAAGTTGACCGCCCAGCCTTTCCCCCTTTAGCAAATGCGCGGCAATAAATTGCCGCCCAAAGGCGGCAGCAAACGGCGCGCGCCCAGCCGCGTTTCCAGCACAACCTGCCCCACCGGCTCGGCCAGCACCTCGCCAACGGCGCGCGCCTGCCGCCCCAGGGGATGGGCATGCAGGGCGACGAGGGCAGCCTCTGCCTCAGCAGGGGGCACAAAGGCCACAAACACCCCTTCATTGGCAACATAGAGCGGGTCCAGCCCCAAGAGCGCACAGGCATCGGCGGCCGCGGGGTTCACCGGCACGTCGGCCTCGCGCAACAAGATGCCCACCCCCGCCGCGCGCGCAATCTCGTGGAGCACCGTGGCAAGGCCGCCGCGCGTGGCATCGCGCAGCGTATGGGTGTGCGGGGCGGCATCCAGCAAAGCCATCACGATCTCATTCAAAGGGGCAGCGTCGCTCTCCAAATCGCTTTCCAGGTGCAGGCCTTCCCGCTGCAACATCACCGCCATACCGTGGGCGGCAATGGGGGCATTGACCAACACCACGTCGCCGGGGCTTGCCTGCCCTGCTTCCACAGTCACCCCAGCCGGAATCCACCCCACGCCGGCCACACTGATATAAAGCCCATCGGCCTTGCCTTTTTCCACGACTTTGGTGTCGCCAGCCACCAGTTGCACACCGGCGCGTGCTGCAGCGCGCGCCATGCTTTCCGCCACCCGCCGCAGGTCGGCCACGGGGAAACCTGCCTCGATAATGAAAGAAGCCGCCAGCCACAGCGGCCGCGCGCCCATCATTGCCAGGTCGTTGACCGTGCCAAAAACGGCCAGTTCACCAATATCGCCGCCGGGGAAGAAAAGCGGCTGCACCACGTGGCCGTCCGTACTGAAAGCCAGTCGCCCCTCCCCGTGGGGCAGCGACAACACCGCCGCGTCGTTGAGCCGCGCCAGCGTTTCATTGTGGAACGCATCCGCAAACACTTCACGAATCAAACGGGCTGTCATCTGTCCCCCAGCACCGTGGGCCAGGGTGATGTGCTCTTGGCGTGTCATCGGGGCTCCTTTCTCGCGCAACATTACCGCGGCAAGCCGACGGAAACGAAAGCAAACGCTTTCCCCCATTGTACCCGATACTCCTCACGCTCCCCCCACAAAAAAACGCATGGCTTTTACGCCATGCGTTCTCTCTTGGAGGAGCGCCTTTGCCGTGCTACTTCTTGGTTTGGAAACCGAACACCGCATAGAGGGGGCAAAAGCCCACAATGCCGGTGATGAGCGCAATCGCGCCCACAACATAGGCCACCCATTGCCAGGCCCCCGTGAGCACGCCCAAATAGGCGATCACCACGAGCACCACGCCCAACACCACACGAATAATGCGGTCAAGCAACGATTCATTGGTCTTCATGACACCCTCCTTTACAAGGATAAAAGATAGCCTGAGCAAGGTATAAACAGTGTAACACGCAAGCGCGCAGAGCGCCTTATCCACATGCCCTATTTCTAATGGGGCATTCCCCCCTTGTGACCCCTATCCATCACTTCTACACTTATCATAGCCTGGATTAATCCCGCATTAAGCGGGTCCTGGTGCATGCCAGGGAAATCAGGGCTGCACTTCACTTCGCTTGAGGAGGTACTCGCCCGCATCTGCACAAGATTTCAACGCGTCATTTCATTACCCTAACCCCACGGAGGATCACATGTTGAAATACTGGCACAAAACCCTTCTCCCCGTGGTCGTGCTGGCGCTCCTGGCCCTTGCCTTAGGGGCCTGTGCGCAAGCGACCCCTGTTCCGCCGACGAACACGCCGGTGCCTCCGGCGCCGACGACGGCGCCACCGAGCCCGACCACAGCCCCTGCGGCCACCGAAGCACCGACGACGGCCCCGAAAGCCGAGGCCGTGACCGCGCGTCAGGTGCAACAGCTCCTCATGGACGCCTTCAACAAGGAAGACCGCAAACTGGCGCTCTGGAACATCCAGCCCGGCCTCGGCACCGTGATGATCGAGTACGGCTATCGCATCGCGCTCACCGACCTGGCCGTGCAGAAAGAAGACTGGGGCATGGCCCAGTACCAGCTGAAAGAGGCCACCGAAATCCAGGAAGTCGGCGAGGTTACACGCCCCAACAACGCCGACCTGCTCAAGAACTTCGAGCACACCTACCTGGACAAACTGGCAGCCGACATCCAGGCGAAAGACAAAGACGCCTTCAACGCCGACTTTGTCAACACCGTGAAAGGCTGCAACGCCTGCCACCAGGCCACCGGTCACCCCTACGTCCGCTTCCAGCCACCGACGGCCTCCCCGATGGACATCCTGGCGCTGGCTCCCAGCGAGCCAAAAGCCCCCGGCGAAGCCCAGGCTCAGCCCACCATCACCCCCGCCGCCGACAAACCGCTGACCTGGCCTGAACTGGTCAAGATGGTCGATGCAGCCTTCAACACCCCCGACCGGCGGCTGGCGCTGTGGAACATCCAACCCGGCCTCGGCACCGTGATGATCGAATACGGCAGCCGCTTCGCCCTCACCAAATTTGCCGCCGATGCCGGCGATTGGGGCATGGCGCAGTATCAACTGAAAGAGGCCACCGAAATCCAGGAAGTCGGCGAGGTCACACGCCCCAACAACGCCGAACTGCTCAAGAACTTCGAACACAAGTACCTCGACCCCCTGGCACAGGACATCCAGGCTAAAGACCAGGCGGCCTTCGACAAAGACTTCGACACCGCCATGCAGGGCTGCAATGCCTGCCACAAGGCCACCGGCCACCCTTACGTGGACATCCAAAGCCCGCAGACCATGCCGTTTGGCTACCTCCTGACGCTGGGCAGCAGCGAACCGAAGCCCGCCAGCGAAGAGAAACACCCCACCGCGACCGAGGCTTCCTACCCCTCCACGCCGCCAACCCTGGCCGACGCTCAAAAGCTCATCGCGCAGAAGATGAACCAGGTGGACCGCAGTCTGGCGCTGTGGAACATCCAGCCCGGCCTCGGCACCGTGATGCGAGAATACGGCTATCGCTTCGCACTGGCCTGGTTCGCTGCCAAAGCCCAGGACTGGGGTATGGCGCAGTACCAAATCAAAGAAGCCACCGAAATCCAGGAAGTCGGTGAAACCACCCGCCCGAACAACGCTACCCTGCTCAAGAACTTCGAGCACGCCTACCTGGACAAGCTGACCACCGACATCAAGAACCAGGACCTCAACGCCTTCCAGGCCGACTACAAGCACGCCGTGCAAGGCTGCAACGCCTGCCACAACGCGACCGGCCACGCCTACGTCGTGGTGAATGTGCCCACGGCCATGCCGGTAGACTACCTGCAACTGGCGCCCACCAATGCCTCGCAGAGCAGCGAAAGCCAGGAAAGCACCAGCGGTAAATTCGATGCCGCCGCCGCTTTCGCCACCTACTGCAGCGTGTGCCACGGTGAAAAAGGCGCCGGTGGCGTCGCCAACCCCAACGCTGAAGATGGCGTCATCCCTGCCCTCAACACCAAAGACTTTGCCGAAGAATTCGACACCGCGGCCAAAATCAAAGACGTGCTCTTGAACGGCTCCATGCCCGAAAAGGCCGCCAACGCCACGGGTGACCCCATCGCCATGCCTTCCTACAAAGACCAGTTCTCCAGCGCCGAACTGGACGCCCTGGTTGCCTACATCCAAAGCCTGAGCAAGTAACCTGTAGGGCTCAGCGTCGTGTCACACGCAAGTGTCCGGTCGCCCCAGGCCGGACACTTGCACTTTCGGCGCCTCACCCTGCCGCCAGCCGCGCTTTCCCCATGATACAATCGCCTCACCCCGCCTGACCGCATGAGAGAGGCCACCATGCGTACCCTTTTGCAAAACTGCTTCACAACCAACATCACGTTGGTGCTGTTCGTTTACGGGCTGAGCTTCTTCGGCATGGGACTGGCCGTCATCACCACGCGGCTGGCGCGACGCTACAAACCGCTCAAACTCGACCGCGGCATGCCCTGGCTGGCCGCCTTCGGCTTCGCCCACGGGCTGCACGAATGGGGCTCGATGTTCATCCCCATTCAGGCCACCTACATGCCACCGGAGTTCATCACAGCCCTGCGCGTGCTCCATGTGCTCTTGCTGGCCGTTTCGTTTGCCTTCTTGTTGTGCTTCGGCTTCACTCTGCTGGAACCGCAAGGGCCTTACTGGCGCTACCTTCCGGGAGGGCTTTTCGTCGGATGGCTGATGTTTGCCTTCCTGTTGCCCTTCTGGCGCGGCCACGCGGCCCCCGGCTGGGACATCACAGCCTCAATCTGGGCGCGCTACCTCCTGGGCTTCCCCGGCGGGCTGGTGGCTGCTGCGGGCATCCACTTCTACATCCGCCAGGAACTCCGCACCCCCGCCTTCCGCAACATTGCCACGTCGCTCAAAATTGCCGCCGCGGCGCTGGGCGCTTATGCCTTCCTGGGCGGGCTGGTCGTTCCCCCGGCAAACTTCTTCCCCGCGAACGTGCTGAACCGCGCCTTTTTCATGAACTGCCTGGGCATTCCCATTTACGTCTTTCGCGCCACCGATGGCGTGATCCTGGCTGGGGCGGTCATCAACGCGATGAAAATTTTCGACCTGGATATCGAACACCGCCTTGAACAAATGCGCATTCAACAAAACATCGCCAAAGAACGGGAACGCATTGCCCGCGAACTGCACGACAACACCATCCAGACCATTTACGCCGCCGGGCTGCTGATTGAATCCATTGCCGTAGAAGTCGGGCCCAGCAGCGACATCGGACGGCAACTCAGCAGCGCCGTGCATAGCCTCAACGAAGCCATCGACAACCTGCGCTCTTACATCGGTGACCTGCGTCCCCTGGTCAGCAAAGCCGACCTGCGCGACGGTCTGGAAGCCCAAATTACCGACCTCAACCTGACCGCCCTGCTCGACGTGCACTTAGAGTCTATCCGAAAAAAGCCAAATCGTGCACAATGGAGGCAGCAGCGAATAACACAAAGGCCAAATAGTTTTCCGGTTTTTTGCACCAACGGGTGCGTACACTCCGGCGTTTCACCAGCCAACTTAGGGTGCGCTCCACG
>DRMV01000021.1 GCA_011322445.1 Chloroflexota bacterium
GTACACGAAAATAGTCCGGGCTGGCTGGTTTTGTGTTAGGATTTCTGCGCATGGCGTAACCTCGCTAAAGTGGTTTTGGGACACCCTTTTTAGCAGGTTACGCCTTCTTTTTCAACTCCTTTCCGATTTTTCGGATAGAGTCTTAAGTTGTTCAAGGCTTCAGCGCGTTCGGCTTCGTCCTCCGCCAGATTTACGCGGAGCGTGTCCGCTACCACCCGAGCCGTCCGCCAAATCAGGGTGAGGTTTGGGGCGGGCAACGCATTGTGCCAAGCCAACACCCAGGGCTTGCGGGCGGCTTCAGGGGCCTTTTGCGCCCAGCGCTCAATGCCCTCCGCCGCGGCCTGAGCGGCGGCTTCCACCTGTGCTGTGCTTTCGCCTCGCGCCGCCAGAAAAGCATACAGGCGGTCTAACGCCGTTACCGCTTGCGAAGGCGAAAATTCCCCCGCGCCTGTTTCGGGGAGGCCAAGCGCGGCGCGCACCAGGGCAGGCAAATCCTGCCGCCGGGCAAGGACGAAATCGGCCAACGGGTCGGGCACGATGGCCGGTGCGAGGCCGCCTTCCACCGCCGGGAAGAGCAGGGGCATTTGCGCCGCCAGCCAGCGGGGAGCTAAGGTTTCGCCGTTGGGCTTGGGGTGGCGGGGCGGGTCGTGGGCTTCCCAAAAGGCGGCCAGTTCCTGCGGGCTGTGAAAGCGGCGGCCTAAGGTGGCCACAACTAAGGCAGTTTCTATCATTCGCAGGGCGTCGGGCTCCCACGCTTTGGGCAGGCCGCGGTCGCGCAGGGTGCGCCGCCATTTGTCCTTTTCCCAGCGTTCCCACAGGTCTTCCAGCACAGCCTGCTCGCTTTCGCTGCGGGCCACCTTGTGGCCGTAGGCGGCCAGCAGGCCAAGCAGCACCACCGCCAAGGGGCGGGCGGGCAAGTCGGCGTCTTCGTAGGCGATTTCCCGCTCGGGCGCCTGCCCGCGCAGTTCAACGAAGGCCCGGCGGGCGGCGGCGAACAGGCGGGGCAGGGCGGCGGGGGCGAGTTCCTGCAAGGTCAGCGGGTTTTGCAGGGCGGGCGCGATGGCGCGGCTCAGGAATTCGGCAAAGGCCACATCCGCGCCGGACACCGCGGCCACCTCGTCCACCCAGTTCGTCTCGGGTGCGGGGCGCATGAGGAAGAGCAGGGCGACGGGGTGGTCGCGGCGGGCGGCGGTCGCGTGGAGGGTTGCCAGCAGGGCGCGCAGGCGCTCGGGGGCGATTTGCTCCGCGTAGTCCAGGATGTAAAGGGTGGGGCGCGGGGGCGTGAACCACGCTTCGGCGGCGGGGTTGAGGTGGGCGAGGTCGGTGCCGCCCCGCAGGGAGTCCGGGGGCAGGAAGAAGGCTTCCCAGCCCTCAGCGCTCAGGTCGGCGGCGGTTTCCACCGCCAGGCGGGTTTTGCCCATGCCGCCGGGGCCAATGACCACGCGCAGGCCGGCGCGCGCGGGGGCTGACACCAGCCCTTTTGCCCAGGTTTTCAGGTCCCCCTGCTCGCCCTCGCGGCCCACGAAGGGCACTAAACGCACGGGGGCTTTGAGCGCGGTGAGGGGGATGTCGCGGCGCTCGCCGACCACCAGGGCACTTTTGGGGCGGGGCTGGGCCGCGGGCGTGAGCCGCCACCAGCGGGGGAGGCGCTCTACCAGCGCAATCAGGCGCTGCAGGGCTTCATGCTGCTGGCGGAAGAGGATGTCGCGCGTCGCGTCGCGAAAGGCCGGGACGCTCCAGACAGCATCAAGGACGCGCGCCGCGTACAGCCGGGCGGCTTCGGCGACGGCTTCAGCGTCTTCCCTGCCGTAGATGGCGCTGAGTTGGCGCGTGAGTTCGGTGTGCAAGGCCGCGGGGTCACCTGCCGCGAGGGCGTCGCGCAGCGCGGCTTCAAAGGCGGGGAGGTCATGGATGGGCAGTTGGAGGAGCGCGTCGGCCAGGTCGCCCCAGCCGCGGCCGCGGGCATCGGCGCGGAAGGCTTCTGCCGCCTTCTCAAGGGCTTCCTGCAGGGCTTGCCGCGCTTCGCTCTTATCCATCTGCTTGGCGGCGGCATTCACCGCGTCGGCGGCTACTTCGCCGCCAGGGGCACCCGCCGCGCCCAAGGCTTTGAGGAGGAGGGTGAGGGTGGTGCGGAGGTCTTTTTTAGTGAAAGTGGACATGGTAGGAGGGGAAGAGATACCCGGTGCCCAGTGCCCGGTGAACGGCAAGGGACAACGACGTAACGAAGTAACGAATCACGAAGCACGCTTTCAGTTTAGCACAACCCTGCCCCAAAAGAAAAGCCCGCTCCTGCCAAAAATGCAGAGCGGACTATTTCTGAGAAGGGAAAACCTCAGATGCCACAGATTAGCCCAGAAAACACCAGGCAGCCGAATTCCGCATCCCGATTCCCTTTTCCCGGTTATCTCAAATGGCACGCCACGAAATGCTCCGGCTCGCCTTCCACCGGGTGCAGGAGGGGCTGCTCGCGGCGGCAGACGTCTTCGGCCAGCGGGCAGCGGGGGTGGAAACGGCAGCCCGAGGGCGGGTGAATAGGACTGGGGATTTCGCCCTTGGGCAGGGGTTCGGTGCGGCGGGCGTCGGGGTCGGGCACGGGCACCGCGGCCAGCAGCGCCTGGGTGTAGGGGTGGCGCGGGTTGCCATACACCTGCTCCAACGGCCCGATTTCCACAATTTGCCCCAAATACATCACCGCAATGCGGTCGCAGATGTATTTGGCCGTCGCCAGGTCGTGGGTAATGAAAAGATAGGTCAGGCCAAATTCTTTTTGCAGGTCGCGCATCAGTTTGAGCAATACCGCGCGCACCGAGACGTCGGCCATCGCGATGGGCTCGTCGGCCACCACCAGGTCGGGGCGCAGCACCAGCGAGCGGGCAATGACGGCGCGCTGCCGCTGCCCGCCCGAAAGTTGATGCGGATATTTGTTGATGAACTGCGCCGGCGGTGTCAGGCCAACTTTTTCCAAAATATCCAGCACCTGGCGGCGCTCATCAGCGGCATCGGAAGCCAGCGCGTGGATGCGCAAGCCGTGGGCAATGGCCTGCCCAATGGTCATGCGGGGGTTGAGGGAAGCCGTTGGGTCCTGAAAGATGGGCTGCATCCGGCGGCGCAGGGGGCGCAGTTCGCTTTCCGGCAGGTGGGTGATATCCTGACCGTCGAACAAAATCGTGCCATCGGTGGGTTCCAGCAAACGCAACACCAACCGACCGGTAGTGGTCTTGCCCGAACCAGACTCACCGGCCAGTCCCAGCGTTTCGCCGGGGTAGATGTCGAAATCCACGCCATCCACCGCGCGCACAGCCAACGCCTCGCGGCCAAACAGTTTATCCAACGGCCCCTGCCCCAGGGGGAAGTGTTTCTTCAGGTTGCGGACGGAAACCAAAGGCTGGCGGTCGGTCATGCTTCCTCCTCAGCGTACAGCCAGCAGGCCGTACCGTGGCCAGGATGGATTTCCTGCCATGCAGGAACGCGCTGGGCGCAAACGGGTTTTGCCTGGGGGCAGCGGGGGTGGAAACGACAACCCGGCGGCGGGGAAAGCAAACTCGGCGGCGCGCCGGCTAAGGTTTCCAGTTCCAGGCCGTCTTCCAGCCGAATGCTGGGCACCGAAGCCAGCAAGCCACGGGTGTAGGGGTGCAGGGTGCGGTGGAAAACGTCGTGCACCGGCCCAATCTCGGCCATGCGCCCGGCATACATCACCGCCACCCGGTCGGCCAGTTCGGCCACCACGCCGATGTTGTGGGTGATGAGGATCATGGTGAGGTTGAATTCGTCGCGCAATTCGCGCAGCAGGTCGAGGAATTGCGCTTCGACGATGACGTCGAGGCTGGTGGTCGGCTCGTCGGCGATGATGAGGTCAGCGTTGAGCGCCAGCCCGATGCCGATCATGATGCGCTGACGCATGCCGCCGGAAAGCTGGTGAGGGTAATCTCTCAGCCGGTCGGGGGAAATGCCCAGGCGCTCGATCAACTGGGCGGCGCGGTCCCAGGCTTCCTTTTTGGAAACCTGCGGCTCGTGGGTGCGGATGGTCTCCACGATGTGGTCGCCAATGCGCTGCAGCGGGTTGAGCGAGGTCATCGGGTCCTGGAAGACCATCGAAATGTGCCGCCCCCGCAGTTTGCGCATTTCGCTCTCGGAGAGTTGAATCAGGTCACGCCCCTGGAAGATCATCCGGCCGGAGGCAATCCGCCCCGGCGGGCGCACCATGCGCAGCAACGCCATGCCCAAAGTGGACTTGCCGCAGCCGCTCTCCCCCACCAGGCCCAGCACTTCACCGCGATAGACGGTGAAACTGACGTCGTCCACTGCGCGCACCGGCCCCTGGCGGGTTTCGTAGGTTACAGTGAGGTTTTCAACTTGCAAAAGAGGTTCGGTCATGGTTAGTCGGGGTAGTCAGGTAGTTGAGTAGTCAGGGGAGTCATTCTTCGGTAAGGCGGGGGTTGAGAATTTCACCCAGCCCTTCGCCCAGGAGGCTGAAGCCCAGGGCCACCAGCGTAATCATCATGCCGGGGAAGGTAATCGGCCACCAGTAGCCCCGCGGCAGATAGGCTTTCCCTTTGTTGAGGTCGAAGCCCCAGTCGGGCGTGGGCGGTTGCAGCCCCAGCCCCAGGAAGGCCAGCCCCGCCTCGGTGAGGATGGCGTCGGCCACATTCAGGCTGAAGACCACCACTAAGGTGGAAATCACATTCGGGAAGATATACATGCCCAGAATTTCGCGCTGCCTGGCACCCAGGGCGCGAGCGGCTTCCACGTAGAGTTCCTCTTTGATGGAAAGCACCTGCGAGCGCGTCATGCGGAAATAGGTGGGAATGTAAACCACCGAAATAGCGATCGCGATATTGACCACCCCCGTGCCCAACACCGCGGCAACGGCAATCGCCAGAATGAGGCCGGGGAAGGAGTAAACGCTATCCATGATGAGGGAAAGCACGCGGTCGAACCAGCCGCCGAAGAAGCCGGAAAGCAGCCCCAGGGGCACGCCGATGGCCGCGGAGAAAAGCGCCGAAAGAATGGCCACGGCGAGCACGGCGCGCGCCCCCCAAATCAGGCGGCTGAGGATATCGCGGCCCAGGTTGTCGGTGCCCAAAAGGAAGCGCGGGCCAAAAGGCTTGCCAACCTGCACGAAATCGGGGTTTTGCTGCAGGGCTTGCCGGGCATCGCGCGCCGAAATCAGCACGGCCTGGGCTTCGCCGGCGCGCACTTTGGCAAACAGATCTTTGTCGACCTGATAGGGGCGCGCCGTCAGGCCGTATTTATCGGCCACCACAGCAGCCGTGGTGTTGTAAAACACGGCTACCTTCAAGCCTTTCTGCACGGCGGTGATGCCGCTATCTTTCGGTGCCAGCAGCACAATCTGCCCGCCGCCAGGGCGCTCGAAGGGGCCGCCGACCGTCACAATGGGGTCGTAAGGGCTGATCACCGGTGCGAGAATCGTGATGGCAATAATCAGCACCAGCAAAATGCCGCCCGTGACCGTCCAATACCACTCAGCGCCGTACCAGTATGCGCCGCGCAACAGACGGCCCATCAGGCTGGTGGGTTCTTCTCGGGGTTTTTGCGTCTTGGTCATGGCTCAGTACCGAATGCGGGGGTCAATCCAGGCGTAGAGGACATCCACCAGCAGGCTGACGCTGGCGACCAGCAGGGCAAAGACCACCACCGCGCCCTGAATGGAGGGGAAGTCGCGGTAAGTGATCCGCTCGACGAGGAAACGCCCCAGGCCCGGCCACGAAAAAGTGCTCTCGGTCAGCACGGCGCCTGCCAGCAGCAAGGCAAACTGCAACCCCATCATGGTGATGATGGGGATGAGCGCGTTCTTCAGCGCGTGGTGATACACCACCGTGCGCTCACGAATGCCGCGCGCCCGCGCCGCGGTCACGAAATCCATCTTCAAAATTTGGAGCATGTTGGAACGCGTCAGTCGCACAAACACGCCCGAAAGGTAAAGCCCCAAAGTGAGCGCCGGCAAAGCCAGGTGCATGATGCTATCTTTGAACGCCGGCCAGTTTCCGGTCAGCAAGCTGTCGACAGTGTAAAGGCCGGTGATGTGCCTGGGGGCCACGGCCAGGCTGCTGATGCGCCCCGCAATGGGGAACCAGCCAAGCCACACGCCAAAGATAAGTTGGAACATCAAACCCAGCCAAAACACCGGAATGGCATAAATCACAATGGCATAAAGACGGAGGGAATAATCGGCCACAGAACGCCGGTGATGGGCTGCATACGCCCCCATGCCCACACCAACCACCGCGGTGACGAACATCCCGGCCAGGGCCAGTTCCAGCGTCGCCGGGAAGTGCTCCCAAATCTGCTTGGATACCGACTGCCCCCGCACCGGGCTGAGGGTGGTGCCCAGGTCGAAGTGGAGCAAATCCCACAGGTAGTCACCATACTGCACATAGAGAGGCTTGTCTAACCCCAAAGTATGGCGAATTTCGTCAATGTATTCCTGCGGCGCGCCAGGGCGAATGGAAGACTTCACCGGGTCGCCAGGCATCACCCGCAGGATGATAAACACCAGCGTGACCAGCACGAAAATCATCGGGATGGTCAGCAAGGTGCGCACGAGAAGGTAACGACCGAGAGAGCGCATAGGCGTTGACCCAAAAGGGAGGAAAAGGGAAATGCCGGAGAAAAACAGACGTCACGGTGCGCTCTGACCATGTGCGGGGCGCACCACCAAAAGCAAAATCGGGGGAGGGTCAACGTCACCCTCCCCCGAACATCACCAGACGTTACTTGGTCTTCTGGAACAGGAAGTAGTGGTTCGCCATCACCGGATCGAGCACGATGCCGGAGACGTTCTTCTGAGCCACCACAAGCAGTTTACCCTGCGACAGCGGGATGGTGGGGACATCCTGCGCCCAAAGTTGCTGGATTTCCTCGAACACCTTTTCGCGATCCGCACCACGCAAATCGGTGGCCGCCTGCTCTTTGGCGAAGAGGGCATCCATCTTCGGCGAGGAGTAGTTCGAGCCGATGTCGTCCGACGCATCCGACGCCGCGAAGGGGTAGGTGTAGTCGTCAGGATCCATGTAGTCGGGGTACCAACCCAGCAGGAACATGCCCATCGAGCCAAACTGCTCGGTGTAGGTCGCCCACTCGGCGGACTGGAGGTTGACCTTGATCATGCCGGTCTCTTCCAGGGCTTCCTTGACCACCGAAGCCATGTCGGATTCGGTGTCGCCATAGTGCGTGGGCGTCCACCAGAGGTCAATCTGCAGGGGGTTGTCGGCGCTGTAACCGGCTTCCTGAAGCAGTTGCTTGGCTTTGTCGAGGTCACGCTTGGGGAAGGTATCTTTGTGGCTCCACATGCCGATGGGAATCATGGTGTAAAGCGGCTCGTGGGTGCCCTGGTACACCTTGTCCACAATCGTCTGACGATCCACCGCGTAGGAAATCGCCTGGCGGACTTTGGGGTCGTCAAACGGCTTCATCTTGACGTTGAAGACGATGTAGCGGATGTAAGCCCCCGGGCCCTCGATGACCTGCAAGTTGGGGTTCTTCTTCAGGTCGGCGTAGTCGGTGGGGTTCAGGCTCTTGAGGGCGATGTCGATTTCGCCGTTTTCCACCGCCAGACGCATGGTGGTGGCATCGGCGAAGTATTTGATGATGATATTGGGGGTCTTGGGCGGGTCGCCGTACCAGTTGGGGTTCGCCACCAGATCCATTTCCTGGTCGCGCACCCATTTGGAGATCTTGTAAGGCCCAATGCCGCCGCAGGTGCTGTCGGAGTCGATTTTGTCAGGCGAGTAGCACTTCGGGCTGACCGGGGCATAGGGGTAAGTCGCCACCAGCAGCGGGAAGTAGTTGACCGCCTTCTTGAGCACGAACTTCACCGTGTTGTCATCCACCACCTCAACGTGGTCGACGAAAGACGTCACCAGCCAGTTGGGGTCGCCCTGGATCTTGACCACGCGGTCGATGGACCATTTCACCGCCTCGGCGTTGAAGGGCGTGCCATCGTCGAACTTGAGGCCCTTGCGCAGGTGGAAGGTGTATTCCTTCCCATCCTTGCTGACGTCGTAAGAAGTCGCCAGCCCCGGCTCTAAATCGGTCGTTCCGGGCTTGTAGTGCAGCAAGGTGTCCATCGTGTTGTGGAAGATTTCCCACGTGTGAAAGTCGTAGGCGTTGGCCGGGTCAAGGTCGGTCACCTTGTCGGTCGTACCGATCACGATGGTATCGGCATACTGCGCCTTCGGGGCCTGCGTGGCGGCAGGCTGGGCGCTGCTCGTGGGCGTGGCCTTCTGACCGCACGCGCTCAGCCCCAGCGCCAACACCAGCGCCATCGCGAGCAAAACGAACAGGACTTTACGTTTCACGGCTTCTCCTCCTTAAAGGAAATGGAAACGGATACGAGAATCTCGCGTCCTTCTTGGACCTGCAACTGCACCTCCCCGTGGCGGCAAGAAGGGCACACCCAAATTATAGCGCAAGGCGTGGAGAGGTCAAGCCTACCACACGGTCGGGTTTTTCTCGCCTGCCCAATTAGAGTTTTGTTAGAGTCTTACCCCTCGCTTGACTTTTGCCCTCCGAGTGGCATACAATCTAAACGGGGGCGACACCCTGTCGCAAAACGGCAACATCGCGAGGTGCCCATGGAATACAAAGACTACTACAAAATCTTAGGCGTCGATCGTAACGCCAGCGCGGAGGAAATCAAAAAAGCCTACCGCAAACTGGCTTTGAAATATCACCCTGATCGCAATCCCGGCGACAAAGCCGCGGAAGAAAAATTCAAGGAAATCAACGAAGCCTACCAGGTGCTCTCCGACCCGGAGAAGCGCGCCAAATATGACCAGTTTTCCACCACCTACCAGCGCTGGCAGGCAGGGGGCGGGCAGGCGCCCTTCGACTGGAGCGCCTGGGGCGCGCCCCAAGGTGGTGTGCGGGTGGAATTCCGTGACCTGGACGACCTGCTGGGTGGCATCGGCGGGTTTTCCGAGTTTTTCCGAAGCCTGTTCGGCGGCTTCGGCGGCATCGATTTTGGCGAAATGGGTGCGAGCAGCCGGGGAAGCCGGCGCGCCACGCGCACCCGCCAACCCAAACGCCGCCCGGCCTACGAACAGCCCATTGCCATCACCCTGCAGGAAGCCTACCACGGCTCGACCCGCCACATTGCCGTCAACGGTCGCCGGTTGGAAGTGAAAATTCCGCCCGGCGCACGCACCGGCACGAAAATTCGCCTGCCCGAAGCCGTGCCGCTGCCTGACGGTACCAAAGCCGACCTCTACCTGGTGGTGGAAGTCATGCCCGACCCGCGGTTCGACATCCAGGGGCACGACCTCCACACCGAGGTCACGATAGACCTTTACACCGCCGTGTTGGGCGGCGAGGTGAAAGTGCCCACACCGGGAGGCAACGTGCTGCTTTCCATCAAACCGGGCACGCAGCCCGGCCAGGTCTATCGCCTTCGCGGGCGGGGCCTGCCTCACCTGAAAAACCCCAACCGCCACGGCGACCTGTACGTCCACATCAAGGTCGAACTGCCCCGCAAACTCTCGCCGCGGGAACGGCAACTGTTCGAGGAACTGGCCCAACTGCGGCATTGAACGCACCTGCGCGCCGAAGTGGCGCGCAGGTCTGATTTTTCTACCCTTCAAGGAGTTTTACCATGACCCACCAAAAACGCTGGCTGCTTTTCGCTTTCCTGCTTCTGCTGCTGGCAGGCCTTTCGGTGGCCTGTGTGTTCACCCCTAACCTGACCGCCCCCAAAGCCACCACGCCGCAGGCTCTGCCCACCCTGCCCCCGCCGCCCACGGCCGCCGCAGCGCCGACGGCTTCCACGGCGCTTACCCCCGCCGGGTTGCAAACCCAACTGGTGGACCTCTACAACCAAATTTCGCCAGGCGTGGTCGCCATCCGCATTTACGCCAAAGAGGGCGGCGCGCAGGGTTCCGGCTTCGTTTACGACAAAAAAGGCCACATCATCACCAACTTCCATGTGGTCGATGGTGCAGAAAAAATCGAGGTGGATTTCATGAGTGGCCTCAAAGCCTGGGCGCACGTCGTCGGCACCGACACCGACTCAGACCTGGCTGTCCTTCAGGTGGAAGACGTACCCGCGAGCCAACTCCACCCCCTGCCCCTGGCCGACTCCGATAAAGTCCAGGTCGGGGAAATTGTCGTGGCGTTAGGCAACCCCTTCGGGCTGAAAGGCACCATGACGATGGGCATCGTTTCGGCCCGCGGGCGCACCCTGCCTTCGGAACACGCTGCCGCACAAGGCGGCTTTTTCACCACCGGCGACGTCATCCAAACCGACGCGCCCATCAACCCCGGGAATTCCGGCGGGCCGCTGGTCAACCTGAAAGGCGAGGTCATCGGCATCAACCGCGCCATTCGCACCACCAACATGACCGCATTCGGCGAGCCGAGCAACAGCGGCATTGGGTTTGCCGTGCCCAGCAACATCGTGCGGCGGGTGGTGCCCGTGCTTATCAAGCAAGGCTATTACGACTACCCCTACCTTGGCATCACCAGCATTGACGACCTGACGCTGGAAGAGGTGGAACGCCTCAACCTGCCGCAAGATACCGGCGCGTATGTCATCTCGGTGGTTCCCGGCAGCCCTGCCGACAAAGCCGGCGTGCACGGGGCCATCCCCTTGAACAAGCAAAACGAAGCCACGGAAATTCCCCCCGGCGGCGACCTGATCGTGGCAGTAGACGGCCACCCCGTGCGCGAATTCAACGACCTGCTGCACTACCTCTTCACCTACACCAGCCCTGGTGACACCATCACCCTCACCGTGCTGCGCGAGGGCAAGAAAATCGACCTGAAACTGACCTTAGGGAAGCGACCTCACTAACCTGATTGCGGCGTCAAGCCCCGCGCCTCAGAGGCGGGGTTGCAGTTCCTGGCGGGTTTCCCTTTCACCCTCACGAAAGGAGGTTCTCTCATGGACACGACCGCCATCACCGAGCAAGAACTGCGCGAACTGGCCGAGATGGCCTTCGATGTGCCTGTGCTCTCGGTCTATCTCAACACCGCACCGACGTCAGGCAACGCCGACGACCATCGCGCCCGTCTGCGGGCAATGTTGAAACATACAGGCCTGAACGACGACGCCGAAGCCGTATTACGCTACTTCGAGCAAAGCCACCCCTGGAGCGGGCGCGGTGTGGCCGTGTTCTCGGCCCAGGCTGCCGATTTCTTCCGGGTTTACACCATGCAGGTCAGCGTGCGCGACCAGGTGTGGGAAAGCAAACACCCCTACGTTCGCCCGCTGGTTTCCCTTTTCGACGCCTACGGCTACTATGGCGTGGTGCTGATCGACAAAACCCGGGCCCGCTTCTTCCTCTTCCACCTGGGCGTGCTCACCGAGCAAGATGGCTTCGAAGGGCAGGAAGTCCGCCAGGTCAAAGCAGGCGGCGGTTCGTCGGCGCGGGGGCGACGGGTTGGCGCACCGGGGCTGGATAACTACATCGCCGAGGTGGTCGAGCGCAACATGCGGGAAGCCGCCCACGCGGCGATGCGCTTCTTTACCCGCCATAAAGTGCGGCGCATTTTGCTGGGCGGCAGCGAAGAAAACGTCGCCCTCTTCCGCAAAATGCTGCCCAAGCGCTGGCAAAGCCTGATTGTGGGCGCATTCCCCATGGAAATGCGCGCCAGCCATGCCGAAGTGTGGCAAAAAGCCATGGAAATCGGCGAAGCAGCCGAGCGCAAGCAGGAAGCCCGGCTTCTGGAGCGCCTGCAAACCGAGGCAGCGCGCGGCGGGCTGGCCGTGCTGGGGTTAGACGAGACCTTAGGCGCCGTCCACGAAGGGCGGGCGCACATCGTGGTGGTGGAAGAAGGCTACCAGGAAGCCGGCTATCGCTGCACCGGCTGCGGCTTCCTGACCACTCAGGCGATGGAAACCTGCCCCTTCTGCGGCAGCCCCTTTGAGCAGGTGCCCGATGCCGTGGAACTGGTGGTGCGCAAAGCCCTCGACGAAGGCGCCGAGGTGGAAATGGTGCCCCGCCCGCTGGACGAAATCGGCCACATCGGGGCCCTGTTACGCTATTGACCCCTTGTAACGGTAAAAGCAACGGCCAGGCGGAAGTTTCGCCTGGCCGTTTTTCGTTGGCTCTGAGAGGAAAAAATCAATCGGTAAACACCGGCAAGTGCCCCAGCGCAATGATATCGCGCCATTTTGCCCGGTCCCCCTCGGTAAAAATTGCCGCCTCGGCCACCACCTGCGCGCCAGCCTTGTCCATCACCAGCCGCATGCCCTGCAACGTCGACCCGGTGCTGATGACGTCATCCACCAGCACCACGCGCTTGCCTTTCAGCATGGCGCGGTCCTTCTCATCGAGGTAAAGCGTCTGCGGCTTGCCGGTGGTAATGGAAAGGGTTTCGGCCTGAATGGTGTTGCCCATGTAGGGCTTGTAAGCCTTGCGAAGCACGACGTAGGGCTTGCGGGTGCGTAGGGCCAGAGCATAAATCAATGGAATACTCTTGGCTTCAGCCGTGACCAAGACGTCAAAATCTACATTTTTCAGACGCTCAGCCAAAGCCTCGGCCGCGGCTTCGGTGAGTTCCACATCGCCCAGAATGTTGAGCACAGCAATCCGCACCCCCGGCGCAACCTCAAAAAGCGGCAAATCTCGTTTCACCCCCGCAATTTCAACAGAATAGACCTCACGACCTTCTCCCATGCCTTCCTCCTTCAAAACAGAATAGGGCTTGGGTGCCCGCTCAATTATACTCGCGAGTCGGCAAGGCGGCGCGAAAAAACGCTCACGCCAGGGAAAACCACGGGCGTGAGCCGCTTCACAACATCTTCGCTTTGGCACGCGCGTGCCCCCTCCTGCGCGCGAAACCCTTTACCGCAACACCGCCACCGCACCATAGCCCACCACGGCGCTGGTATCGCCAGTGACATCCCCCGAGGAAGCGCGTTTGAGCACCACCGCCCGTCGCGCCCCCAAGGCCTTGGTGGCCCACAACATAGACGCAATCGGCCCTGCGCCGCAGGCAAAGCCGACGCCTCGGGCTTCGGCTTCCAGCACGGCCAGTGGGTCCATGGCGGCCACGCGGCGCAACATTTCCTCATCCAGGGGGCGCGCCACGGTTTCCGGGTAGTAATGCGAGAGATCGCTGCTGGCCACCACCAAAGCAGGGCGCTCGGCCAGCACCTCGGCCAGGGCTTCCCCCACGGCGCGACAAACTTCAGGCCGATAATCGCGCATCATCAACGGCAACAGCGTAAAAGCGCCTCGCAGGGCCCGCTGGAGGAAGGGCAATTCCATTTCCAACGCATGCTCTGGATCGTTCGCCACACGCTGGAATGCCCCGCCCCCCCGTCGCTGCACACCTGCTTCCCACGCCGCCAGCAGGTCGTGCGCCACAGGCACTTCGCCCAAAGGGGTGGCGTAAGCCTCGTGAGCAGTGGTCAGCAAGGTCGCCTCGTAGGGGTAATGCATGGGGGAAAGCACCGCCACGACTTCCGGCGCTTGACCCCGTACAGCAGCAAAAGCATAACCCGCCACCGGCCCGGAATATTGAATGCCCGCATGCGGCGCAACCAGCCCTATCACCTCACCCCCCAGCGGCGGCATCGCCTCGGCTGCCGCCGCCAGGTAGCCATCGACCATTGCCGCCAGGGCTTCCGGGCGCGCCGGATACCATTGCCCGGCAATCGGCGAGGGACGAACAGGGGTAATGGTCCTCCCAAACATGGCTCCCTCCCTTCTCAACGCGAAGTCGCTTAAATTGTAGCACGCCGCACAAGGGGGAAATCCCCGCAAACCTGTGGATAACCGGGCGTTTCCTGGGGAAAACTCGCGGTATTTGGGGAAAACTTTTTTTTGCAAAAGCAACGCGCGCCCCAAAATTTTGGGGCGCGTTGGCGTGCCTTCCCAGATATGGCGGGCGCGATAACCCTGGGGATGTTTTTCGGAAAACTGTGGAAAAGATTTCCCCATCTCATCCCCACAAGCGAGGAAAACTACCTTCCCTATGCCCCCCAAATATCGGGGCCACCACCGCTATTTCTGCCTTCAGTGCCATATCTTGGGGAACCCGCCGCGTTCTTCCCCTTTTCCCCAACCCCTACGGCGGCTACGACAATCATTCTTTCTTATGTGATGGGGAAAGTAAAACCGGCCTGCCCTTTCACCCCAACCAGAAAGCCCCCTGAAAACTCAGGGGGCTTCGAAAGGCACCACAAGGGGTTAGAGCAAGCCTTTGTTTTTGAGAAATTCGTCCATTGCGGCCAAAAGGGTGTCGATATCGCTCATTTGCAATTCGCCCATGTGAGCAATGCGGAAGGTTTTGCCCTTGAGCGCGCCGTAGCCGTTGGCAATGCGCATGTCGCGTTCCAGCAGGAAGGCATTGATTTCGCCCACATCCAGGCCGTGCGTGTTACGGATGGCCGTCACGGTTTTGGAGCGATAACCTTCGGCCGCGAACAAATCAAGACCCCGGGAAAGCGCCCACGAGCGCACGCGCTTGGCCATGGCTTCGTGGCGGGCAAAGCGGGCTTCCAGCCCTTCTGCGAGAATGCGGTCGAGCTGGTAGTCGAGGGCAAAGACCAGCGAAACGGCGGGGGTCGCGGGGGTGGAATCCTTCAAGCGGTGCTTTTCCAGGCGCAGGAAGTCGAAATACCAGCCGCGATGCGGCACTTGCTCGGCACGCGCCATGGCACGGTCGGAAACCGCACCTAATGCCAGGCCGGGCGGCAGGGCAAGGCATTTCTGGGACGAGGTGAGCACCATGTCAAGCCCCCAGGCATCCATTTCCAACTTGGCGCCGCCCAGCGAAGAGACGGCATCGACGCAGATGAGCGTGTCGGGGCTGATTTCGTGCACCACCGCGGCGATGTCTTTGATGGGGTTTTCCAGCCCTACCGAAGTTTCGTTGTGTACCACGGTGATGATTTCGTAGTGATCTTTTTTCAGGGCTTCGGCCACGGCTTCCGGGGTTACCGGCTGCCCCCATTCGATTTCCAGGCGGGTGACGTTTTTGCCGTTGGTTTCGGCCACTTCGGCCCAGCGTTTGCCGAAAGCACCGTTGACACAGGCCAGCACTTTTTCCCTGGCCAGGTTGCGCACGGCGGCTTCCTGCAGGCCGGTGCCGGAAGATGCGGTGATGAACACGCGATATTGCGTGAAGAACAACTGGCGTGCTTTTTGCTCAGCGCGGTGGAAGACGGTCTCAAACTCGGCGCTGCGGTGAGGAATCATGGGATGGGTTTGCGCCTGGAGGACGTCTTCCGCGACATCCACCGGGCCGGGCACGAACATGGGAGACATGGTCAACCTCCTAAGGGCGAAGATGGGTCAGGGAGATTGTAACACGCCTCGGCGGGCCTAACACGCGCCGGGGAAGAGGAAGGGAAACACGGTGCACCAGAAACTGGCCGGGGCAAAGTAGAGGAAAACACCCACGGCAACGCAGACAAACACCAGCGCCGCGATCAAAATCAGGAGCCAGGCGGTCGATCGGCGTTTGGTCGGGGCCGATGGAGGGCGTGCGGCAGCAGGCGCCGGGCGCGCGGGCGCGGGGGCGGCAGGCGGCGGGGAAGGCGGCGGAGCCGGAGGAGCGGCGGCCGGCGGTGCAGCCTGCAACGTTTCGGCCGAGATGGCCACCGTCGCGTTGGGGTCGGTGACCTGTTCGTAAACCAACACCACTTTCGGGCCTAAGCGTACTTCGTCGCCCGGCTGAAGGGGATGGGGGGCCGTGAGGCGCTGGCCGTTGACGAAGGTGCCGTTGGTCGAGCCGAGATCTTCGAGAATGTAGCCGTTTTCTTGGCGCGTCAGGCGGGCGTGGCGGCGGGAGATGTCGGCTTCGGCAATGACGATGTCGTTGTGCGCGTCGCGCCCGATGTGAATTTCCGCACTTTCCAGCGCGTAAGCGGTGCCGATGATGCCTCCTGCTCTGACCACCAGCCGATAGAGCGAGCCGTTCATAAGAAGTCCTCCTTTTTCCAACATAGGGGCGGCGGAAATCGGGGTTGGGGTGTGGGGGGGGGCGGTGTCTCCCGCTGCCGTTGTGCGGAGCATTGTTGCATCGGGAAAGCAAAGCGTTGACATTCTTACTATAGCATAAAAAACAGCCCTTGCGTTGACGCAAGGGCTGGGGGAATGCCTGGGGAAGGCAGCGCCGCCTTAGGCTTCGCGGAATTCACCGTCTACTACTTCGCTTTCACCGTCATCGGGTTTGCTTTCCCCGCCCGGGGTGGCGGTGCCGCCATTCGCGCCGGGCGCGCTGCCGCTGGTTTGTTGCTGTTGGTAGAGCTGCTGGCTGAGCGCGTGCCACATTTGTTGTACTTCTTCAGTCAGGCGCTTGATGTGTTCGGTATCTTCGCCTTTCATCGCTTCTTTCAGTTCGTTGACCTTGTTCTGGATGCGCTCGCGCTCACCGGCGGGCAGTTTGTCGCCCAGTTCGCGCATGGCTTTTTCGGTTTGGTAGACCATCGCGTCGGCCGCGTTGCGGGCTTCCACCAGTTCGCGGCGGCGCTGGTCTTCTGCCTCGTGGGCTTTGGCTTCTTGTACCATCCGCTCGACTTCTTCTTTGCTCAGATTGGTCGAGGCGGTGATGGTCACCTGCTGTTCTTTACCGGTGGCACGGTCGCGTGCCGTGACGTTGAGGATGCCATTGGCGTCGATGTCAAAGGTGACCTCGATTTGCGGCACGCCACGCGGCGCAGGCGGGATGCCTTCCAGCCGGAAGCGGCCCAGGCTCATGTTGTCGGCTGCCATCGGGCGCTCGCCCTGGAGTACGTGGATGTCTACGGCGGTTTGGTTGTCGGTCGCGGTGCTGAAGATTTCGGTCTTCTTCACCGGGATGGTGGTGTTACGCGGGATGAGTACGGTCATCACGCCGCCTTCGGTTTCCACGCCCAGGCTCAGCGGGGTGACATCCAGCAGAAGGACGTCTTTCACTTCACCCGCGAGCACGCCGGCCTGAATGGCCGCGCCGATGGCAACCACTTCGTCGGGGTTGACGCCTTTGTGCGGCTCTTTGCCGGTCAGTTGACGCACCAGTTGCTGCACCATCGGCATGCGGGTTGCCCCACCGACCAGCACCACTTCGTTCAGGTCTTGCGGCTGCAGGTTGGCGTCTTTCAGCGCCGCGTAGAAGGGGCCTTTCAGCCGTTCTACCAGGTCTTCGGTGAGTTGCTCGAACTTAGCCCGGGTGATCTTGGTCACCAGGTGTTTGGGGCCGTCTTGCGTGAGGGTGATGTAAGGCAGGTTGACTTCGGTTTCCATCACGGTGGAAAGTTCGATCTTGGCCTTTTCGGCAGCCTCACGCAGGCGCTGGAGGGCATCCTTCTGCTGGCGCAGGTCGATGCCGTGTTCTTTCTGGAATTCGTCGGCAAGGTAGTTCACCAGGCGCTCGTCCCAGTTGTCGCCACCCAGGTGCGTATCGCCATTGGTGGCTTTCACCTCGATGACGCCCTCGCCCACTTCCAGGATGGAAACATCGAACGTACCACCGCCCAGGTCGAAGACCAGGATGGTTTCGTTGGTCTTCTTATCCAGCCCGTAGGCCAGGGCTGCCGCGGTCGGTTCGTTGATGATGCGCAGCACTTCCAGACCGGCGATTTTGCCGGCGTCTTTGGTGGCCTGGCGCTGGCTGTCGTTGAAGTAGGCGGGTACCGTGATCACAGCCTTGGTGACCGGCTCGCCCAGGTAGGCTTCGGCGTCAGCCTTGAGTTTGGCGAGAATCATCGCCGAAATCTCTTGGGGCGTGTAGTCTTTTCCGGTGGCCGGAATGTGAACGCGCGCATCGCCCGCGGGTCCCTTGATGACTTTGTAAGAGACCATCTTGCGTTCTTCTTCGACCTCATCGTAGCGCCGCCCCATGAAGCGCTTGATGGAGTAGATGGTGTTCTCGGAGTTGGTAATGGCTTGCCGTTTGGCAAGTTGCCCGACCAGTCGCTCTCCGCTTTTGGTGAAAGCAACCACCGACGGGCAAAGACGCGAACCCTCGGCGGTGGGAATGACGACCGGATTGCCGCCTTCCATCACTGCTACCACACTGTTTGTCGTCCCCAGGTCAATGCCAATGATCTTGGCCATAGAAAACCTCCTCTTTTTCGGGTTCAGGCTGCGGGGCCTGTTGTTTTCCTTAGGTGTGCATCTTTAGCATACCAGCACTTTGCAAGAAGTTTATTAACAGGGCGTAGGAAAAAGATTAGAGTGGAAAAGGCTCAAGGCGAGGGAAAGCGTGGTAGACTTTAAGCGAGTGGCGACACTCATTGCTTGCATCCGATGTTTCCTACCATACCAAGGAGGAAGTGCAAGATGAAAGCCAAAAAGTTACTTGCTCTGATCGCCCTTCTGGCCTTTGTGTTGCCTGCCGTGCTGACGGCGTGCGCGCCGAAGGCCACGCCGACGCCAGCGGCGCCGGTCAAGACTGAAGCCCCCGCGGCCACGGAAGCGCCTGCGGCGACCGAGGCCCCGGCGGCGACCGAAGCGCCTACCAAGGCCCCCGAGAGCCCCTTGGGCGTCAAGCCGGAGGACCTGCAAGGCGTGACCATCACGTTCTGGCACGTCTGGAGCCGCGGCACCGGTGAACAACTCCAGAAACTGGTGGATGAGTTCAACGCCACCAACAAGTGGGGCATCACCGTGAAGGCCGAAAACCAGCAAGGCTATGGCCAGATGTTCGACAAGATGAACGCGGCCATCAACTCCGGCGACCTGCCCAATATCGTGGTGGGTTACAACAACCAGATGGCGGCGTGGGACGATGCCGGCGGCGTGATCGCCGATATGAACCCTTACGTCAACGACCCGGTTTATGGCCTCACCAAAGAGGAACAGGCAGACTTCTACCCCACGTTCTGGAATCAGGACGTGATGAATGGCAAACGCCTGGGCTTCCCGGTGATGCGCTCGGCGCAGGTGATGTTCTACAATGTCACCTGGGCAAAAGAACTCGGCTTTGACAACCCACCGAAGACCATTGACGAGTTCAAAGCCCAGACTTGCGCTGCGGCCAAAGCCAACAACAGCGATGATAACCCCGACAACGACGGCACCGGCGGCTACATTTTGAAACCGGGGGCTTCGGTAATCGCTAACTGGATTTGGGCCTTTGGTGGCGACATTGTGGATGCCAGCGGTAAGTACACGCTCGACACCCCGCAGGCTGTGGAAGCCCTCACTTACCTGAAAGACCTCTACGATGCTGGCTGCATCTGGAGCGGTGTGAACAAGTACCCGAACCCCGAGTTCGCTACTCGCCAGGCGCTGTTTACCACCAGCAGCATCGCCGGTTTGCCCTACCAGGCCAAAGCGATGAAGGAAAACAACAGCACCGATGAGTGGACGCTCATCCCCTTCCCCTCCAAGACCGGCAAGCCGGTGATGGATGTCTACGGGCCTTCCTTCGCGATTGTGAAATCTACCCCCGAGCAGGAACTGGCTTCCTGGCTGTTCATCAAGTGGTTCACCTCGCCTGAGAACCAGGCTAAGTGGGTGGAAGCCAGCGGCTACTTCCCCACCCGCAAAGCCACCTTCAAGTACCTGGGTGACTACATCAAGGCGCACCCGCAATGGGCTGCCGTGCGCGCGATGGTGGAAGCCGGTTACGGCAAGTTTGAGCCGCGCGATGCTTCCTGGAATGCTGTGCGCCAGGCGATGGGTGAGGCTTACGCCCAGATCTTCCAGCAAGACTTCAAGAAAGACCAGATTCCGCAGGTGTTGAAAGACCTGCAAAAGCAGGCGGAAGAGGCTTACGCCGAAGCCCATCAGTAAACCGCTCTGCGTAGGGAACGCCAACGCCCCCGACCTCGTCGGGGGCGTTTTGTTTCACTTTGGCGCGTCACGCCGCAGCAGGTCAGTTTAGCGGCAGCAGCCAGCCGCGGCTTTCCAGATATTGCAGCACTTTCTGGACGCTTTCTTCGACGGTTTCCTCTGCCGTGTGGCAGATGACTTCGGGGTTTTCCGGCGGTTCGTAGGGGTCGGAGATGCCGGTGAAGTTTTGAATTTCGCCCGCAAGGGCTTTTTTGTAAAGGCCTTTCACGTCGCGGCGGATGACCTCTTCCAGCGGGGCTTCTACGAACACTTCGACGAAGTTAGGAATGCGCTCGCGCACTTTGTTGCGCGTCTCGCGATAGGGGGAAATCAGGGCGCACACCGCGGCCACGCCGTTGCGGCTCAGCACTTCGGCAACCCACCCCACGCGTAACACGTTGGTATCCCGATCTTCTTTCGAAAACCCCAGCCCTTTGCTAAGGTTGGTGCGGATGACGTCGCCATCCAGCACTTCCACTTTCATGTTCCGGCGGCGGAGTTCTTCGGCGACCCGGTGGGCAATGGTGGATTTCCCCGCGCCGGAAAGGCCGGTGAACCAAACGGTAAAGCCTTCATGTTCCATAGTGTTGTGCTCCTGAATTTAAGTTGTGGCGTTAGGGTGAAGAGGTGGCGAGCTTTTTGAGCCCTTCAATGAGGACGCGACTGACTTCAGGCCGGGTAAACTCGACGGGCAGCGGTTCGCCGCGGCGTAGCATTTCCCGCACCTGGGTGCCTGAGAGGTAAACCCAGTCTTCCTTGCCGTGGGGGCAGGTTTTGGCGGTGACCACAGCCTGGCATTTGCGGCAGTAGAAAGCGTGTTCGAAAAACAGCGGGGTGATGCCGATTTCTTCGGGCAGGAAGTCGTCGAAGATGTGTTGGGCATCGTAAGTGCCGTAATAGTTGCCCACGCCTGCATGGTCGCGCCCCACGATGAAATGGGTGCAACCGTAGTTCTTGCGGGCCAACGCGTGCATGATGGCTTCTCGAGGCCCGGCGTAGCGCATGGCTGCGGGGAAGACACCCAGCACAACCCGGTCGCGCGGGTAGTAAGCATCCAGCACGGCGCGGTAACTGGCGATGCGCACGTCGGCGGGGATATCGTCTTTCTTGGTTTCCCCAACCAGGGGGTGGAGCAACAGACCGTCCACGACTTCCAGCGCAGTCTTTTGGATGTATTCATGCGCTCGGTGGATGGGGTTGCGCGTTTGGAAACCTACCACTCGCCGCCAGCCGCGCTCGACGAACATGCGCCGCAATTGCGCGGGTGTGTAGCGAAATTCGGGGAATTCCGTGGTGGTGGCCGTGGGCCAATCGAAGAGCCAGAAGTCGCCGCCCAGCAACACATCCCCCTGGGCGTAAATACGGGCTACGCCAGGATGGGCTTCGTCGGCCGTGCGATAAACTTCGCGAGCCTCGTGGTGTTTGTCGTAGGGATAAATTTCGTCGATTACCATGATGGCAAGCGGCCGGTTGCCCTGACAGAGGGCAATTTCTTGTCCTTCGTGTAAGGTGCTGGCTTGGGCTTCACTCACGGCCAGGGTCACCGGTATCGGCCATACCAGACCGTTGCTTAAGCGCATTTCGTCCACCACGCGGCGATAGTCTTCAGAGCGCATAAAGCCGGTGAGAGGGCTGTAGGCGCCGACGGCGATCATTTCCAGGTCGGCGAGGTTCATCCGCGACAGGGGAATGCAGGGCAGGGAGGCGGCTTTGTCACGCGCCGCGGCGCGTAAACTGCCACGCAGCGAGCGGTCGACTAATGCGCCGCCGTGAGGGGGAATCAATTGAGCGTTTTGCATTATTCACCTCATGCCTTGGAATTGCCAACGTGGCTTGCAGACTATACCACACCCATCAGCAAGCGTGCGCCGGCAAGAAAGATGATGACACCTAAAAGCATCTGCACGTAGCGGGTAGGTACTCGGGTTACCAGGCGGCTTCCGAGCACCGCACCGGGCAGGGCACCAATGAGCAGTGTGCCTAACAATTGCCAGGCAACCATGCCGTGCCAGGCGTAGGTCATGGCCGGGAAGAAGGCTAACACGGCCCCCACCAACACGTTCAGCCCTACTAAATGTGCGGGCGGGAGGGAAAAGAGCAATAACATGGTGCTCACAAGAAGCGTGCCGCTTCCGATGGAAGTGGCGCCTACCAGCAGCCCCATCAGAATGCCCAATAACACGTTTTGCCACCACGCGGGCCAGCGTTCTTGGGCAGGCTCGGCGGGTTTCTGCAGCCATTGGGCTGCCCGAGCTATCACGACACACGCGACCACCATTAAGGTGCCGCCGATTACCCTCGGGAGGACGCGCTCCACCTGAGGCTGATGGACATGCCCTACGATGAAAGTGGCTGCTAACAACGAGGCGGGGACACTGCCCAGCGAAATGTAGAAGGCAGGCAGGAGCCATACTGTGCGTTGACGCCGGTGCTGCACCGTGCTTGCGCTTTTGACGACGAAGGAAAATACTAAGTCGGTGCCGATGGCAACGGCTGGGTGTAAATGGGCCACCAGCAACAAAAAGGGTGTCAGAAGCGCGCCACCACCGATCCCTGTAGGCCCCAAGAGAAAACCAATGACTGCCCCGGCCACAAGGTTAACCACGATGCCTGTCCTTTGCTGCCCGTGTTTACAAGCAACAACACAACCACCCGCCCGTACTGTTTGCGGGCGGGTTTTGTGAGCTCTTTATCAGGTTCACAGGCCATACAAACGCCGCAGGGCGTTAGTGTGGCCTGTGGGAGAATGTTCTGTTTGGATGTACGCCAGCGCTGCCTGCCCTTTACGGGCAATTTCGTCAGGGGTGGTTAGAATTTTTTCCAAGACGCTTGCCAACCCATTGCGGATTGCCTGGCTCATTGCTTCCCGCCCTTCAGCGGTGTGGTACGTGCCGACGCCCAGGGCATCGCGAGGCACTGGAATGCTCCACCCGCGGTCGGGGGCATTAATATCGGCCAGGGCTTGCACATTCGTGGTGACAACGGGGCAGCCTGCAGCCATAAATTCCAGTACCGAGTAGCCGTATGAATCGGCGTAGGTTGGTAGCAGCCCCACGTGTGAGCGTTTCATCCACGCAATCACCTCGTCATGGGGCAATTGGGGAAAATGCTTGATCCAGTCTTGGTGTGCTGCTAACAGTTTTTGGGCGTGGTGTAATTCTTGAAGCCCGGCGTGGGTGGCAAAGTCGTCAATTCGCAAGGCACTGACAATGATGAGTTCAAAAGGTTGAGGGCTTGCTTCGCGAAGAGCGATGAAACTTTCCAGCATTTCAACGCCCCCTTTGCGGAAGAAGTCGTGCCCCACAAACATGAAGCGCAATAAGTTTTCAGGCAGGGGCTTGTCTTCGTAACGCTCGACCGTCAGAGGTTGAGGAGGCTGCAGAACCTCCATTTTGCGCTCAATTTGCCCTGCTACTTCGCTCGGCATCCACCGTAAGACCTGGCGCTGCACGCGTTGAGCGTAAGGGGAAAGTGCTACCACCCCTCGGCAGGCAGGGGCGGCCAGGGCTTGGGCGGCTTTCTCAAAACGGCGGCGTTGGGGCAAGGAAAAGTTCGGCGTCTCGGTGCCTAAGTTGGTCAAGACGGAGCGGAACCGTGGCACCAAGGTTTCAAACGTAGTAACCCACGGAATTTTCCCGTAACTGACACCATTGAAGAGGTGCACCAGGTCAACGACGTTGGGATCGCGTTCCTGGAATTGGTTATTGAGATCGAAATGTAGCGCCCATTGGCGGTGGGTTAATCGGTGTCCCCACCAATTGAGGCGCCGGAGCCAGGGAACTGCCCTACCGAATTTGTCTTCCACGGGAAGGTACTCAACCTCAGGAACCCGCCCGATAATGTTGTATTGGTAAGAATAGTAGCTCCACCGATGCTTGGGAATCCCGACGCGGAGAGATTTTGCCCGCGTTTCGGAAGGTTTCTCCTTAGGGCTCATGGCGGGCTCTCCTGCGACGCCACGGGGAGAGCAGCCGTGCCCGCAGCTGCCTCCATTGTTGCCGAAGGACATGGTAGCGATAAAGTGTGCTGGATTCCCAATAGCGATCGGGGATGATGAAGGCCCAATGGATGGAAATCTCGATAAAGGCTTCCATCAACTCACCATTTTCAAGGTAGTCTTTCATGGGCGCTTCCTGCAGCCACGGCGTTTCCTGCAAAAAGCGTTCCCTCCACGCGAGCGAGGTGCGGTCTGCTTGCTTGGCGAGCGAGGGAGGCGGCGGCTCCGCTGTGACCCCAAGATAGCGATACACCGATGCCAGGGTTTCGGAGAACTTTTTAGAAAGGTCTTCGTACCATACTTCTAAGTGGGGAATCTGGTAGCGCCGCAAAAACGAGAGCCATGCATTGTCAATGGCTAAAAGTTTCCATAGGCTATACTCGATCAGCCGGCGGTCATACTGGGGAGGATGGGCAATGCGAATTTCGCCGCTTTTGGGGCGTAGCCATTCGCCGGTTTGTAAGGCTTTGGAGTATGAAATGGCTTGGGCAAGTTTGTCCCGGCGCTTGATGTGAATGTAGAGCAAATTGGGGAAGAACACTTCTAAGGTTTCGTGCGGCTCCAGAGAAGGTGCGCCGATACCATCCAGGAAGTTGCGAGCAATTTTCAAGAATCGCTGGAATTGCCCCCAATTCAATTTCATGCCCAAGATACCGTTGCGGGTTTGGTACTCCAAGACTTGGACTAAATACTCGTAAGGATCGTCAAAGTTGATATCCCATCCATACTGGTCGCGAAGGGCGCGCTCTTTGTGAAAGGCTTCGATGGGATTGCCGAACTCGACATCGCCTAACGATTTGCATAGCAAAGTGCTCCCGCTGCGGGGGGCCATTAAAACCACATAACTCTTGTTGGGCGTGGGGAAATCTTCAAATCGTTGCTTGATGAGGGCGCGAGTTTGTTCAACTTTTTCTGAACGGATAAGCATTGTTTTCACCATCTATTCTCAAAATGAGGTTCAATGTTGCCAGGCCGTCTTCCAGGGTAACTTCTGGAAGGCTCTGGCCCCTTATTATATCTAAAAAATGCTTCATTTCATCCAAAAACATGGTATTGCGTTCCCAACCTGGGGGCAGGGAAGCCACTTCCCAGGCTTGTGTGGCGCTTTGCCACAATTGTGCCTCCCCTGTGGCGTAAGCCCAGCGGATGGTGCCTTCGGTGCCTAACACTTCCAGCCAATGGGAAGGGGGGCGCTGGTGGTAGTTCAAATGTACGCTCCCCCAGGCTCCGTTTGCGAAGCGCAGGGCGATTTCGGCGGTATCTTCCACGCCTTGAAGTTTCAGGTTGCTCAGGTGGCCTGTGGCTGCCCAGGTGACCTCGGTTTCGCCCAAAAGATAGCGGAGGTAATCCAGGGGGTGGCAAAGGGTCCGCACCACGCCCCCGCCCAGGTCGGCGCGGGCGGCATAACTCTGGCGGTAGTCTTCCCACGGGTGCCAGTCGGGCAGATATTCACCCCAGTGGGCGCGGACGAATAAGGGGCGCCCAATGGCTTCTTGCTGCAACCATTTTCGCACCTGTCGGAGCGTTGGGTGAAAGCGAAACTGGAAGCCCACCAGCACGCGCACGCCGTGTTCCCGCACGGCGCGTTGCAGTGCCTCGGTGCCTTCCAGCGAAGGGGCAATGGGTTTTTCCAGCAGCAGATGGCAGCCTGCCTGCGCCGCGGGCACCGCGACTTCCATGTGCTGAGCCGTGGGGTTGGCGACGATGACCGCATCGGGGCGGTAATGTGCGAGGGCATGCTGCAGGTCGGTTTCCGTAGGGAAGCCGGCCAATTCATCGTCGGGCAGCGTGCTGCGGTGCGTGCGGTAGAGCACGATGTCCTGTTGGCCTAAAGCGAGCAGGTTGCGCAAATGGCGGCGACCAATGGAGCCTAAACCAGCGATGAGGAAACGCATCACAACTATTCCAGTGGGTGCAGAATGTAGAAGAGGCGGTTGTAAAGCGCCCATAACAGTCGCCCCATGCCCGGCACACGAAGCAGCCAGTGGCGCGATGAGGCCTGGAAGCGTTTCGCAGGCGCTATGCCAAGGGCGCGGATGTCTTCAGCGATGTCGGGGGAAATGACGTTGCCGATATGGCGGACATAGCGTTCTACCGTAGCGAGGCGCAGGTAGCCCAGGCGATCGATAGCGGTATCCAGTTCGCGCATTTGCCCCATTAACTGCCCGCTCCAGGTTTTAGGCAGCACCTCTAACATGAGCGCTTTGGGGGCGAGGAACTGGAAATGACTTGCTCCTCCAATGGCCTCTGTGTCGCCCATGCGGAAAACCCAGTCAAGGTGGTCGGCTGTGGCTGTGAGGTGTTCTTGAGGGTCGCGTCCGGTGCTTCGCGCCCAATCGGCTTCCCATTCGTCGGGAATGCGGCGTTCTCGGCGCACTTTAAGCCCGGGCGGAGGGTGGGCGGCTATGGTTTCCAGAGCGTGAGAGGCATACGTGCTGGCGTCACGTACGGGAACGCCGCTTACCATCCCTGCTTTGGGGAAAGTGTCCAGCAAGCGGAGTTGGGCTTCCAGCCAGCCGTCGTAAAAGAGAATGTCGTCGTCGCTGTAAGCGATGAATTCGCCAGGAGCCGCGGGAAAAGCCACTTGGAAAGCCCCAATTTTGCCGAGATTGCGGCGCGAGAGCAACAAATAGTCAATGCTGCCATTGCGGTGCATTTCCAGCAGGTAATCTTGCACGGGTTGGCAACTGGCGTTATCGAAAACGAGGAGGTCGAAAGGCTCGCTGGTGCGTTGTAGGCTGGTGAGTGTGGCTTTGAGGATATCCAGCCGCTGGCGGAAGTAACCATCTAACGAAGGAATGTAGGTAATAACGATGGCGGTAACGCGGGCAGGGCGGTAGGAGGATGTTTTGCCGCGAGCAGGGTTGATGCCGATGCGTGCCACTGAATTTCTCCGGGGCTTACAAGAGGAAGATGTTGTCGAACTCGGCGCGGAAGGGGGCGGTGACGTTGCGCGTATCCAGGACTTGTGGGGCGTGTTGTGCTACGAAGCGGTAGTCTATGCCCTTGTGGGGAGTAATGATGACCGCGAGATCCACGGCTTGTAAAGTCTCGGCCGTCAAAGGCACGTTTTCCACCGTTTGCCCGTTTGCCACGAGGTGGGGCACAAAGGGATCATGGTAAACGACGTCAACGCCGCTTTCTTGCAAAAGGCGGATGATCTCTAAGGCAGGGGATTCTCGCAGGTCGCCCACGTTGGGTTTGTATGCCACGCCGAGGATGAGGATGCGAGAGCGGGAAGGGGCTTTTCCGACGGCGTTCAAGCGCCGCCAGATTTTAGCGTGAACAAAGGGCGGCATTTGGCGGTTGATCTCGCCCGCGGTGCGGATGAAACGCGTGGGGAAGTTGTATTCGCGGGCTTTCCATTCCAAGTAGTGGGGGTCAATGGGCACGCAATGTCCTCCAACCCCGGGGCCGGGGTAAAAGGGCATGATGCCGAAAGGCTTTGTAAAGGCCGCGTCTAACACTTCCCAAAAGTTGATGCCCATGCGATCGGCCAGGAGGAGAAATTCGTTGACTAACCCTATGTTGACGGCGCGAAAAGTGTTTTCAAAAATTTTCGTCATTTCGGCCACCCGCGCCGATTGGACGGGTACCACGGTTTCGACGACCTGGCTGTAAAAAGCCGTGGCCACCTCGGTGGAGTGGGGGCCGACACCCCCCACCACTTTCGGCGTATTGTGGGTATGCCACTTTGGGTTGCCAGGGTCCACGCGTTCCGGCGAGTGAGCAAGGAAAAAGTCTCGCTCAACGACAAGCCCACTTTGTTCCAGAATAGGCAGCATGACTTCGTCGGTCGTACCAGGGTAGGTGGTGGATTCCAGGCTAATGAGTTGGCCTAGCCGCAAGTGGGCGGCTATGCCCTCGGTGGCGCGGCGAATGTAGGTGAGGTCGGGCGTAAGGCGGGTGTCTAAGGGGGTGGGCACAGCGATGACGATAACGTCCAGTTCGCCGATGCGTTCATAATTGTCGGTTGCATCCAACAAACCTGTGGAAAGCGCCGAGCGCAGGTCTGCGGCGGGGATGTCTTCGATATAACTTTCGCCTTCCAGCACGGCTTTGACTCGTTGGGGGTTGAGGTCAATTCCTTGGGTAGCAAAGCCTGCCTTGACGGTTTCCAGGGCAAAAGGTAAACCGACGTAACCTAACCCAATCACGCCAACTTTGGCTTTTCGGCGAGCGATTTTTTCGGCAAGGAGGTGCTTCGGCGTTTCCATGGTGGTTTGTCCTTATGTAGCGCGAAAATGGGTCTGGAGCCGGCGACTTAGCCTGAGGAGAGCAAGGCCGCCTCGCGAAGTGGGGTAGCCTCGGCGTTGCAGGCCTAACTCAATGCTGCGCAAGAGGGCGATGTGGGGCCGGTGCAAGCGCCGCACTTTACCGTCGCTCAGGGTGTAATTGGCTTCTAAAATGCTAAACATGTGGCTGCGCCCACCAGCAAGCCGGATGTTTTCCTGCGATTCTTCCAACCGGTAATGAGGCTGGCCGCCGGGGAGATGGGCGTAATCGTGTCGTTGATGGATGACGGTGGTGGCCTGTGTCGCGTCGATGACTTTCCACCCTTGTTTGCGGGCGTGGTAAATCATCCAGTTATCCCAGCCCGCGCGGCCCACGGCAAAGGGCGGCATATCGGCGTAGGCCGCTTTGGGGAAGACAAAGTAATCGATGCCGAAAGATGAGTGCAGCCTGCCGTTTGCTCGTGCAAAAGTGCGCAGCCGTTGGGCCCACCCTTCGGTGGTTTCAAGGGGTGTGGTGATGTCTACATCCCAGCGGCGGCCTACCATCAGGAAGTCATCCGGCGTCTGTGCGAGGATGGCTTCTACCGCTTCCAGAAAATCGGGTAGCAGGATGATGTCGGCATTGACGTAGCACAGGTAAGGTGCTGAAGCGGCGTCCCGCGCGAGGGCGAAAATGGATGAAACCAACGGCGTGCCTTGCTCGTTGCGAGCCACTTCGGGCAAATGGCGCACGCCCATTTCGGCGGCTACTTCGGCCAGGCCATTTTCTGCGCCAAGGAGAAGCACTTCGACCTTTTCGCCCAGCGCCAGCCATGAACGGATGGCGTTGCGTTGAATCAGGGCGATGTGCTCGCGATCGAAGGGCTTGGGAGCGGAAAAAAGGGTCAGCAAAGGCTTCATGGTTTCACCGTAGGGCGGCAATACAACGCCCCGATAGCATCGGTAGCGCAAGGGGTGCCACCATTGTGTTTCAAGAGCGCCTTCCACCATAAGCGGCTGCGGTCGGCGCCCGGTTGCCACAGCAGCACCACAGCGCCGCCGTGCGCCCGCCATTGTATCAGACGCGGGTTTTTCGTGGAAGCCTCCTCCCATAACATATAGTAGGGCAGTTCGTTCAGCGCAAAGGCTGGTCGTGCCAGCCAGATAAGCACCCCCGGCCAGTTGTTGGAGTACAGCGGGGTGTCTGCTGGCAGGGCGGCCACATCGTGCAACACGCCTGCGGTCATGCTTTCCTGCCACGGCCTTGCGGTATAGCCTTCCCCAAAATAGCGCATGGTGAGGAGGGCCTGATGAGCCGCAGAGGCGGGAGATTTCATCCAGCCCAGCAGCACAAGGATGGCAACAGCCGCAGCAATTTGTTGCAGCCGTGCCCGCTCAGGCCACTTTGCCTGCAACCACGCCGCCAGCGCGGCCAGGCCGCTCACCAGCCACATGGTGAATGCGGGGGTGTACATGCGGAAATCCAGCGCAGGGGGCGGCGCGATGAAGACGAACATGAAAGCCAGAAAGGGAAACCACGCGAAGGCATCCAGCGCGGCCAGCAAACTCAGCGTGGCTAGAGGGGAAGCCGACGCTTTGCGCCAGCGCGCGACTGCCACACCCCAGCCCGCGGCCACGGCGATTACGGCAACCCAGAAGGCGACAATAGCCGCCAGCGGCGGATGGAGCCAGTAGGGGAAAATTGCAGCCAGAAAGGTGTTGCCGGTAAGGTGCAGGAACTGGCCGAAAGCGGGCAGCCATTGGTGGGGGGCTGTCCATCCTCCCGGCGACTGCCCTGCCACGCGGCCGTAGACCATCCACGCGCCGAAAGGCAGTAGAAAGATTGCCCCGCTGATAATCGCCCGCCGCAGCCGTGCGCGCCAGGGCCGTGAAGGCCAAAAGAGCAGCGGCACGAGCACCAGCACAATGCCCGCGTGCAGGCCGGCATAGCGCACGCTCACGCTGAGGGCGGCGATCATGACCGCGGCCCACCACCAGGGACTGCTATCTCGCTGCACGCTGCGCCACATGCTATAAAGCCATGCTGCCAGCATGACCAGAAACGGCGGTTCCGACATCAGGCTGGTAAACGCTCGCGCCACCGGCAGGCTGGTTGCCAACATCACCATGCCCAACAGTGCCAGGAGCAGGCGGTCGCTGGCTTCGTAAAGCCACCAGCCGACGATGAACAAGAACAGCGCCAGGGAAAGCACATCCAGCAGGCGCCCGGCGGCAATCCAGTCGTTGTGGGTGAGGCGCATCGCCTCCGCGATCAGGGTTGGATAGCCCGGTGGATAGTGCGTGAGCAAGATGACACTGCCGTCGCTTTGGAGGGAAAGCACGCCTTGCCCGGCAAGAATGTGCCGGGCGGCGTCGACGTAGGCCGCGGAGTCGGTATAGGCCCACGGCCCCCAGGGAGCCAGGGCGTAAGCGTATACCGCGGCGGCAAGGACGGCGGCGGCAAAGATGAGGAACATCGGCAAGCGTTTGTCGGAGAAAATGAATCGTTGCATGGAAGGAGTCGGGGAGTCAGATAGTCGGATAGTCGGGGAGTCAGATAGTCGGGGCGAGGCGGCGGTAAAGGGCCAGCAGGCGCTGGAAGTTCTGCGGCCAGTCGGCGCGGGCTTCGGCGCGGGCTCGGGCTGCCCTTCCGTGGGCTTGCAACGCGGCGGGCGGGGTGTGGGCGGCTTCCAGCAGGGCTTCGGCGAGGGCGTTGACGCTGCCATCGGAGAACAGCCAGCCTTCCTGCCCGTGGATAACCCATTCGCGGTTGGAAGGAATGTCGGAAACCAGCACCGGCAGGCCGCTGGCGAGGGCTTCCATCAGGGAAACCGATGAGCCGTCGCTGTGGGATGCGCTGAGGTAGAGGTCGGCAGCGCGGTAATAGCGCGGCAGGTCGCGCTGGGAAACCTGCCCAAAGAAGTGCACGCGGTCGAGCAGGCGGGCTTCCTGAAAAATGCGGTGCAGCAGCGGTGCCAGAGACCCGCCGCCGAGGAGCATCAGCCGCAGGCGGGGTTCCTGCCGCGCGGCCTGCACGAAAGCCCGCGCCATCACATCCACGCCGTAAACCGGCTCCCACGAGCGGTTGTGGAGCACCACGAAGGCGTCTTCCCAGCCTAAGCGGGCGCGCAGGCCGTCGTCGGGGCCGGGCGAAAAATGTTGTAAATCCACGCCCCAGGGGAAGACCGTGACGCGCTCGCGGGGGAAGCCGAAATCGGCGGCGCGGCGGGCGACGGTTTCGCAATCGGCCACTAAGGCGTCGCTGCGGCGGAGCACGAAGCGGGTCAGGCGGCGGTAAAAGCCGCTACGGTCGGCGTCGCGCAGCAGGTCGGAACCCCACGACATGCTCACGAGGGGGTGAAAGCCCAGCAGCGCGGGGAAGGCAGCCACGGTCTGAATTGGCCCGGCGTGGATGAGGTCAGGTTTGACCTGGCGCACCACCCGCCGGAAATCGGCAAACAGCGCCAGGAAATCGCGCCAGCGAAAGGGCTTTTGCCCGCCCTGCCAGCGGATTTGCCGCACCGGGGGCGGGAGGGGACGGTCTTCGGTCTGCCGCCTGCCGCGTTGCAAGCGCAGGTAAGCCACCTCGTGCCCGCTTTCGGCGAGGGCGGTCAGAAAGCGGTGGTCGTGGGGGGTGTAGTCGAGGGAGAAGTAGAAGAGGCGCATGGGAGGGTTAGGGATGGCCTGAGGGGATGCTCGGATGCCCTGTGAAGGGATGCCCGGTGGGGGGATGCCTTGATGCCCCGTGAAGGGATGCTCAGTGAGAGGGTGCCCGGATGCCCAATAAAAAAGTGCCCGGATGCCCGGTGGGGGGATGCCCGGATGCCCGGTGGGCCTAACGGCGGTGGCTTTTTGCCGAGCGGCGGCGGACGGAAGCCAGCAGCCCGCCGCTTAAGGCTTTGGTCTCTTCCGCAAGGCGGTAGAGCAATTCGAAATTTTCTCGGGAGAGATACCCCGCGTCCAGCGCCACATAAAGCAACGATTGTACCTCCGCGGCAGAAGCGCGGGCATAGGCCAAAAAGCGGGAAAAATCGCCGTCCGTGCCGCTGTCAAATCCTTCGGCAATATTGCTCATAGCCGAAACGGCAGCCCGTTGGATCTGGTCGCGCAGGCCAAAGTCGCGGGCAAAGGGTTCCTGTCGTGTGGCGGCGTATACGCTGCTGACCAACTTGCGGGCGCTTTGCCATGCCCGCAAATCTTCAAACCGCTTCACCAGCGCCATCGCTCACCTCTCCACCGGGCATCAAGGCACCAGGCATCAGGACACAGGGCATCGGGGCACACAGCCTCAGGGCATCCCCACATCCACCCACCGCACCGCATCTCCCTTCGGAATGTCGCGCAGGGCTTTGGTGCCCACCACCGCGTCCATTTCCCACGACTGAATTGCGCCGATGACGTTCGGGCGGAGCACATCCAGCATGTCGCGGGTGATGGTTTCCCCGGCTTTGATGTCGCGGGCGGCGCGCGCGCAGCGGCGCTGGACGAGGTAGGTTTCCTTTTCGTTGCCCGCCACGAATTTGTCGCCGGAGCCGAGGGCGCGTTCCAGTTTGCGGGTTTCTTCCACCATCAGCGCCCATTCGTCGGGGTTGGTGGCAAACTTGTGGTCGGGGCCTTCGCGGTCGTTGTCGTCGGTGAAGTGGCGTTCCACCACGCGAGCGCCCAACGCCACCGCACCCAAAATCACCGCCAGCCCGCGGGTGTGGTCGGAAATGCCCAGCACGGCATTGGGCCACATCTGGCGGTAGGTTTTCAGCACGTTGAGGTGAATGTGGTCGAAGTTTTCTTCGCTGGCAGTGTAGTTGGTATTGCACTGCATCAGCACGATCTGGTCGTTGACTTCCTGCACCATGCGCATTGCCCGGGCCACGTCGCTGATATCCGAAGCGCCGGTAGCCATCATGATGGGCTTGCCCTTCTTCGCCATGTAAACCAGCAGTTCCGGCCACGACATCAGCCCCGAACCCGCTTTGTAAACCGGCACGTAGGGTTCGATGTGGTCCACCGAGTCGAAATCGTAGGGCGAGGAGAAGAAGTCAATGCCGACCTTGTCGCATTCCTCTTTGAGGTAGGGCGTCCAGTCGCGGGGCAGGGAAGCCTCTTCGTAGACCTGATAAACCGACTTCTTCCAGGAAGCCTGGTGGGAGAGCTGCTTCCCGAAGGCGCGGAAGCCGTAATCGGAGACGATTTTGGGGGCGAGGAAGTGCTGGAATTTGGCCGCGTCCGCGCCGGCTTCCTTGGCGAGGCGGATGAGCAGTTTAGCGCGTTCTAAGGAGCCATCGTGGTTGGCGGCGATGTCGGCAATGAAATAGGTGGGATGGCCGTCGCCAATCAGGCGGTTGCCAATGCGGATTTCGGGCATGGGAACACCTCCGGGGTTTTCGTGGGGTTCTTGCAGGGCGTTATGTGCCCCAGTCGCGCAGGTAGAGGAAGTCGTAACCGATGGTGCGGTTGGAAAGTTTGGCAATCGGGGGCATCAGGCGCTTGAAGTGGTTGCGGCGCATCCGCCGGACGACGGCTTGCACAAAGGCTTCATCGAAGCCCTCTTCGATGCATTCCTGGGGGGTGTAGCGCCGGTCCACCAGCAGGTAGAGCAGCCGGTCGGCTTCCCGATACGAAAAGCCGAGTTCCTGCTCGTCGGTTTGGCCTGCCCACAGGTCGGCCGTAGGGGCTTTTTTGATGATGACTTCCGGCACACCGACGGCTTCGGAAAGTTGCCACACCTGCGTTTTGTAAAGGTCGCCGATGGGGTTGATGGCATAGGCCGAATCGCCGTAAAGGGTGGAATAGCCCAGCAGGATTTCGGTTTTGTTGCTGGTGCCCACGACCAGGCCCCCAAAGGCCGCCGACTGGTCGTAGAGCACCATCATGCGGGCGCGGGCCATCATATTGCCGCGGCGGCGCTTATCCATTTCGGGGAAGCGGGCGAAATAAGGCTCCACCATCTCGGTGATGTCGACCGTGAGCGAGCGCACGCCCGTGGCGTCGATGACCATTTGGGCGTGTTCCAGCGATTCGCGGGATGAGGTGCGGTAAGGCATCCGCACCGCGAGAACGTTTTCGGGGCCAAGGGCTTCGGCGGCCAGGAAGCAGGAAAGCGCCGAATCCACGCCGCCGGAAAGCCCCACCACGGCGCGTTTCAGGCCAATGCGGCCGATTTCGCTGCGGATGAAGCCGGTGAGGATGCGGCGGGCTAAATCGGTGTTGATGGCGAGGTCAATGGGGGGCATGAAAGCACCTCGTTAGCGGTAGCGTTTGACGGCTTCCCGGAAGCGTTTTTGGGTGGCAGTGAGTTTACGGCGGCGGACAACCTGGGAGCCGACCAGTTGATCGTGGAGGGTGGTGTGCTGCCGTACCAGGTAGAAGAGCATGATCAGCCACCCGAACATCACGACGAAGAGGGTAAAGAGTTTTGCGAGTTCCCGCAGAATGGCGCTCCGCACCGTCAGGCGACGCGCTCGCGGGCCGATGACTTCCAGCCCGAACAGCCATTTGCCCGGGGTGGTTTGCCAGAGCGCCGTGGGCACGCCCAGCAACACCGCGGTCAGCAAAAAGAAAAGGGCAATGGCGGCCAGTCCCCACAATTCTGCGACGAGACCGCTTTTCAGAGAAAGCCGAGCGAGCAGCGCCGAAGGCCACGCGATGCCAAAGGCGGCTGCCGTCATTGCCCAGAAGAGATCGACTACTGCAGCGAAGAGCCGTCTTGCCACCATGTTCCCCTCCAATGACTAACGCAAGCGGTTGGGTTGGGCGAGGATGCGGTTGAGTTCCCGTTGCACCAGCGCGGTGCGCTCGTCGCGCAGCAGCGGCAGGCGGGCGCGCACGCGGTGCAGTTCCCGCAAATCCACTTCATGGAAAATGAGGGCTTCTTCGTCGTAGGGGGCTTGGGCCAATAATTCGCCTGCCGGGTCGAAGAGGGTGCTGCCGCCCCAGAAGTGCAGGCCGTCTTCGTAGCCGACGCGGTTGGCGTGGGCGACGAACACGGTGAACAGGCTGGCGTAAGCGCGGTTGATGTGCTCTACCCAGCGGGCCGATTCCAGTTGCGGGGCGGCGCTGAGGCCGCGGCCGGGGGAAGCCGAGGTGAAGAGCAGCATATCGGCGCCATCGAGCCAGAGCAGGTAAGGGGGCGACGCGTGCCAGAAGTCTTCGCAGATGAGCATGCCCATGCGGCCGAAGCGGGTATCAAAGGCGCGCACCTCGTCGCCCCAGGCGAAGAAGCGGCCTTCGTCGAACAGGCCGTAGGTGGGCAGGTACACCTTGCGGTGGACGTGGACGACTTCCCCCGCGGCGAGGTAAGCGTCGGCGATGTAGAAGCGGTGGCGGGGGCCTTCCTCGACAAAGCCGACCACAATATCCAGGCTGTGGCTGGCTTCCAGCAGTGGTGTGAACAGCGGGTCGTCGGCGGTGGGGCGGTGGGCGACTTCGGGGGCCAGGTCTTGCAGCACGTAGCCGGTGAGCGAGAGTTCGGGGAAGACGAGCAAATCGGCCCCTGCCCCTTTGGCTTCCTGAATGAGAGCCAGGTGTTTTTCCAGGTTGGCTTCGGGTGCGCCCAGGCGGGTGTTGATTTGGGCCAGTCCTAAGGTGAATTTGCGCATGAGCACCTCGCAGTCAAGGGTGGTTAAATCATACCACTGGTATTGCGCCTGGTTCACGCGATTTCCTCTGGCCTGCTCGTTGCTGGGAGACCGGTTCACGCCAACGAAACCCTTGCCAACCTTTTTTGCCTCTGCTATAATCAAGGCGCTTGGGCGCGTAGCTCAGTTGGTTAGAGCGCATCACTCACATTGATGAGGTCAGGGGTTCAAGTCCCTTCGCGCCCACACTTTTCACCCCGGTCGTTCCCCATGCCGGGGTGAAATGCTTTAAGAAACCCTTCTGCCTTGGCTCAAAATCGGGTATGATAAGGCCATGTCTTCACTGTTTGCTGCTCTCCATCCTTACTTGCTGTGGATTGTTGCCGCCGTTGTGGCATTGCTTGCTTTTTTGTTGGGGTGGAGCGCGCGAGCCTGGGTGCTTGGCCGCCGCCAGCAGCAGAAGACGAAGCGCCTTCAGCAAGTGGTGTTGAAACGGTGCCGCGCCGAATATCAAGAGCGGCTGGCGCTGTTGGATGAACTTTCGCAAACGCTGACCGCGACCCTGAATTACCAGCGCGTGCTGGACGTGGCGCTGGATGTCGCCATGCGGGCGCTTAGCCCCAAAGGGAATGCTGCCATTCCGCTGGTATGCGCCGTTTTGCTGTTCGACGACCGGGGCATTTTGCGGGTGGGCTCGGCGCGCCGGTTCACGCCAGCCGATATGCGGTTGGGCCTGGAAGCGACCCGGGGCGCTTTGGCGCGCACCGTGGAGCAGCGCACTCCCCTCAATGTGCACGAGCCTTCTCGCGACGCCGAATTGCGCCAGATTATCGCCCTCCATGCGACCCGCTCGGCGCGCCTCTTCCCCTTGACCACGGGCCTTGATGTGTATGGCGTGCTGCTTTATGCCCACCCTTCCCCCGATTTCTTCACCCCCGAGCGCGTCGAACTGCTGGATTTCTTAGGTAAACAGGCCACCACGGCGATCCAGAACGCGCGTCTCTACCATGATCTGGAGCGGGAAAAGCAGCGTCTCGCCGAGGTAGAGGAAGAAGCCCGTAAAAAACTGGCGCGTGACCTGCACGACGGCCCCACGCAGACCATTGCTGCCATTGCCATGCGGGCTGACTTTGTCCGCCGCTTGATAGAGAAGAACCCCCAGGCGGCAGCCGAAGAACTGGCAAAAATCGAAGACCTGGCGCGCCACACGACCAAAGAAATCCGTCATCTGCTGTTTACCCTGCGGCCATTGGTACTGGAAACCGACGGGCTGGGCGCGGCTTTGCAGGCCATGGCCGACAAGGTGAACCAGCTCTATAACCAGAATGTGATTGTTGAGGTGGACCCCCAGGCGGTGGAAAAACTGGATTCCAGCCAGCAGACGACCGTTTTTGCCATTGCCGAAGAGGCGGTCAACAATGCTCGCAAGCATGCCAACGCCCCCCACATTTGGGTGCGGTTGAAACTCATCCGCCCTGATATTGCGCTGTTGGAAATCGAAGACGATGGGGTGGGTTTTGACCTGGGTTCGGTCAGCACCAACTACGAATACCGCGGCAGCCTGGGCATGGTCAACATGCGCGAGCGCGCCGAGTTGATCGACGGCCAAGTAGAAATTCACACCGCGCGCGGCAAGGGCACCACCATTCGGTTGTGGATTCCGCTTTCCGCCGAGGCTGCCGAGCGGCTGCGGCAGGGGGAACTGAGCTGACCGCGGGCCGGTTTCGCGCCACCTTTTTGAAAGGCTTGCAGGAGATGGCTCATGCCCCAAGTTGACCACATTTACTACGCGGAAGCCGATTTGCGCGCCGAGGCTGGGGACGCGCCTTACCCCATTGTGCTGGTGCATGGTGCAGGGGGAACGCACCTTCACTGGCCGCCGCAGGTGCGCCGCCTGCCAGGTTTCCACACCCTGGCGGTAGATTTGCCTGGCCACGGGCGCAGTGAAGGGGTCGGGGAGCAGGAAATCGAGGCATACGCCCGGCGGTTGGTGAACTGGGCGGAGGCCGTAGGGTTCTCGCAGGCATTATGGGTGGGGCATAGCATGGGCGGCGCGATTGTGCTGACCCTTGCCCTGACTTACCCGGAAAAAGTGAGCGGCCTGGGGTTGGTTGCCACGGGCGCCCGGTTGCCGGTCAACGCACGGCTGCTGGAAAGCACCGCCCACGCGGAAACTTTCCCCCTTGCGGTGGAAACTATTATGAAGTGGGCGTTTAGCCCCCAGGCCCCGGCCCGACTGCGGGAACTGGCGACGCAACGGATGCAAGAAGTGCGCTACACCGTCGTGCACAACGATTTTGCTGCTTGCAACCGCTTTGATGTCAGCAAACAGTTGGGCAACATTCGCTCCCCCGCGGTGGTCATCCACGGCACGACCGATAAAATGACGCCCTACTATTACGGTGAATTTCTTGCCCAGGCCATTCCCCAGGCGCGGCTGGTGACGGTGCCCGATGCCGGCCACATGGTGATGTTAGAGCAGCCCGAGATGGTGGCCGAAGCCCTGCGAGGGTTTGCTCAGCAAGTGTTGGCTGTCTGAGGCCCTTTACCCCGCTGCCGGTATTTTTAGCCCCAGTTTTGGGCGTTGCTTCTTGCGGCGTTTCGTGCCGAGCCGCGCCAAAGCACCTGCGCTGAGCGACGTCGAAGCACCTGCGCTGAGCGATGTCGAAGCGCCTGCGCTGAGCGATGTCGAAGCGCCAGTGCTAAGCGATGCCGAGGCACGAAACGCGACGAACAGCGTGTCTCGAGGACGATTGCTGCGCAATCTCTGCCCGGCGCGCTTAACCTGCACTCAGGTTTTTTAGCACGGGATGAATGGCCACTGCCGCCCGCCCTCGATGGCTGAGGCGGTTTTTTTCTTCCGGCAGCAGTTCGGCCATGGTGCGCTGAAGCGCCGGCAACCAGAAGATGGGGTCGTAGCCAAAGCCGTGGGCGCCGCGTTCGGTTGGAATGATTTCCCCCGGGCAGGTGCCTTCCGCAAAATGCAGGTCGCCCGTGGGGGTTGCCACGGCAATCACACAGACGAACCGCGCCCGCCACGGCCGCGGGTGGCCTTCTAACTGGCGCAACAGGTAGCGTCGGCGGTCGGCATCGGTGGGGGAAGGCCCCGGCGCGTAACGAGCGGAATACAACCCCGGCGCGCCGCCCAGGGCTTCGACTTCCAGGCCAGAGTCGTCGGCAAGAGTCAGCAGGCCTGTCGCCTCGGCCCATGCCTGCGCCTTGAGCGCCGCGTTTTCCGCGTAAGTCTGGCCGGTTTCTTCAACCGTGAGCGTCGCGTCCACGTCGTCCGGAAATACCAGGCGCAGGGGCAGGTCGGCGAGCAACTGACGATATTCCTGCTGCTTGCCGCGGTTGGTGGTGGCGATGAGGAGGGTAAAATTATGTCTCATTGTCGTTGACTTCCCTTGGGCGGTGTGTTATACTGTAAATCGCTTTGCGAAAATTCCTGCAGGAGCAGCACCGTGGCTCACGACAACCCCTTCCGGCTGAATGTGGGCTTTGTTGCCCATGAACAGGTGGGCTACAGCCGGGATTTCCTCTTTGACATCCCCGAAGTGCACCTTGAAGACCTGCCGTTGCAGCGGGTCACAGGGCATGTGCTGGTCACCCGCACGCCGCAGGGGTTGCTTGTGCAGGCGCATCTTGAAGCCGATACACCTGCGGAGTGCGTACGTTGTCTGGAGCCTTTTGACTTGCACCTGACGACCGATTTTACCGAATTATACGCCTTCACACGCAAAAACATGGGGGAATCGGGCTTGCTTTACCCTGAAAGTGGACAAATTAACCTCGCGCCGCTGGTGCGCGAGTATATGTGGTTGGCCTTCCCTATCAAACCTTTGTGTTCGGAAGATTGCAAGGGGCTTTGTCCGGTGTGTGGTGCGAACCGTAATGTGGAAGACTGCGGCCATCGCCCGGAAAGCATTGACCCCCGCCTGGAAATTCTGAAAACCCTTCTTGAGCAGTAAGGCAAGGAGGCAAGTGCATGTCAGCCATGCCTGAGCCACATGCTGCGCTCAACATGTTGTTGGAGCAAGCAGCCGTGCGGGGTTATCTGACCACCGATGACATCGTAGCCTGTTGCCCCGACACCAGCCGTCAGGCGTTCTCTCAAATGTTGGGCTATCTTCAAAAGCAGGGTGTTGAAGTCATTGAAGATGGCTCGGCGCCGCCTGCGGCGCTGTATGAAGATGTGGACACCGTGGGGCAATATCTCAAAGAGATGTCGCGTGTGCCCTTGCTCACCGCGGAGGAAGAGGTACGCCTGGCAAAGCAGGTGGCGCGCGGCAAAGTGGCAGCAGCCAGACTCGAGGAAAACCGCCGCGACCTGCCGCCCGGCGAGCGTGCCCGCCTGCAAGCCGAGGTGGAAGCCGGCATGGCGGCCCGCGAGCACCTCATTCGCGCCAACACCCGCCTGGTGGTCAGCATTGCGAAGCGCTATGTGGGACGAGGCGTGCCCTTCGCCGACCTGATTCAAGAAGGCAACCTGGGTTTGATGAAAGCCGTGGAGAAGTTCGATTACCGCCGCGGCTTTCGTTTTTCCACCTACGCCACCTGGTGGATTCGCCAGACTATCAGCCGCGCCATCGCTGACCAGGGGCGCACCATTCGCTTGCCGGTGCACATGCTGGAACGCATTCGAGTGCTTTACCGGGAGCGCCAAAAACTGGAACAGCGCCTTGGCCGCCCTCCTACGGCTGAGGAACTGGCACAGGCCCTCGAGACCACCCCCGACAAAGTGGAATGGATGCTGCGGATTTCGTGGTATCCGCTTTCCCTGGAAACCCCCATCACCGACGCCGATAACGAAGAAACCGAACTCGGCGCTTTTGTGGAAGACCGGCGCGCGCCGGCGCCGGCCCAACTGGCCTATCAGGAAATCTTGCGGGAACGCATTCGGGCTGTGCTCGACACGTTGCCCCCGCGCGAAGCCCAGGTGATTCGCCTGCGCTATGGCCTGGATGGCAGCCCGCCGCTCACGCTGGAAGAGATTGCCGGAAAGTTTGGCCTCACCCGCGAGCGCATTCGCCAGATCGAAAACAAAGCCCTGCGTCGCCTGCGGCATCCCAGCCGCACCCGCCAGTTGCGCGATTATCTGGAATAAGCCGTTTCTTGCCTATGCGCCTGACCCCCGAAAAACTCCGCCGCTACGCCGAAAAATTCGTCAGCCAGCAGAAGCGCGATCTGCGCCTGCTGGCCGTTTACCTCACCGGCTCGCTGTTGCGTGGTCAACCGTTTCTCGGCGGCGCTGCCGACGTGGACCTGGTGCTCATCTACAATGGCGCTCCCACGACCGAACGCGAAGTGGCGCCCCTGCCGGGTGAGGCTCACCTTGATATCCGCCGCCACGACCGCAGCCACTACGAACCGGCGCGCCACCTGCGCACCGAGCCTTTCCTCGGGCCTACGCTGTTTCGCGCCGAAGCCTTGTATGACCCTCAGCACTTTTTGGATTTTGCCCAAGCCGCCGTGCGCAGCCGCTTTCGCTCTCCCGAAAGCGCCGCGGCCCGCGCGCGGGCGCTGACCCAGGCTGCTCGCGAAGCGTGGTTTGCACTCGACGACGATCTCACCCCGGCAGCCCTCGAGGCCTACCTTGAGGCGGTCTTCCAGGCCGCCAACGCCCCGGCGACGCTGTTGGGCTACACCTTTTCGCGGCGGCGCGTGTTGCTGGATTTCCCTCCCGCGGCGCAGCATTGGGGCTACCCCCGCCTGACGGGCTTGCTTTTTCAAGCGCTTGGCGCGCCTCAAGCCACGGCAGAAGCCCTCAAAGCGGCCCTCCCCGCGTGGGAAGCCGCCTTGACCGCGGCCGCAGGCGCTTCCCCTGCCCCGATAGAACTGGCTTCCCCCCGGTTGCCTTACTACCGCCGCGCGGTCGAAGCCTACCTTGGCAGTAGCACACCCGCGAATGCGCTTTATCCCCTCTTGTTTACGTGGACCCTGGCCGTGCAGCACGCCGGCGAAGCGCACCTTTCGCCGTGGCAGCAATTTGTGGAAGCCCTTGGGCTGGCTGCCGGCCGCCAGGAGGCGCTGGATGCTTACCTGGACGCGCTGGAAGAGGCGGTGGAAGCCTGGGCGCGACAGCGCGGCGTGGGGTGATGCGCTCCCTTCTCGGCAGATCAAAAAACCTGTCAGGTTTTCGAAAACCTGACAGGTTTTTTTTGCGCAAGCGGGCTTCATGGTGCCCAAAACGCATCGGCGTTGGTGATGCCAAGGGCCTGGGCTTCGGCCGGTGTTTTGCCCCACGCTTGGCGGTAATACCACTTCCGCAAAGGCTTGCCCAGCCCCACCGTGCCCAGCAGGGCGAAAGCCATCCGGTGGGCTTCCTGCAGCGCGGTGGGGGGGTGCCAGGCCAACGCGCGCAGGTAGCCGCCCAGGGCTGCCGGGTAATGGGCGGCATCCAGCAGGTAGCGAGCGCGAAAGCGGTGCGCCGCTGCCCACACCGGGCGCTTCAGGTGACGGTAAGCCCGGCCGAAAGCGGGGTCGGTTGCCAGCCAGCCTGCCAGCCGCAGGGCCTCTTCTCCAAACTCGGCCGCGTGGGCGGCGTTCTTGGCTTCCGCATGGTAGCGGGCAAACGCCCACACGGCGGGCACGTAAACCATTTCGGCGCGCGCCGCGATTTTCAGCCAGAGCCGATGGTCGAGCAAGAAGTGAAAGTCCTCATCCAGGAAGCCCACAGCCGCGGCCACCTCGCGCCGCATGAACACCGCTGGTTGGGTGAGGATGTGGAAGGTCATCAAATCTTTCAGCCCCCACGGCCCGGCCTTGAGGGTGTGGAAGGCCCGGCCGGTGGCATCGATGGAAAGCGCATCGCCGAAGACCAGCCCGGCTTCCGGGTGCTTTTGGAAGACTTCCACCGCGGCGCGCACGGCACCGGGCGCGTAGGCATCGTCGGAATTGAGCCAGGCTACAACCTCGCCCTGGGCGCGACGCAGGCCTTTGTTGATGCCGTCGGCCTGACCCCGGTCGGGCTCTGAAACCCACCACGCGAGGCGGTCGGCGTAACGGCGGATGATCTCCACGCTGCCATCGGACGAGCCGCCGTCCACGATGAGGTATTCCAGCCGCGGGTAATCTTGCCCCAGCACCGAGCGGATGGTGGTTTCCAGGTAACGCGCCTGGTTGAATGAGGGGGTGACAATCGAAACCAGCAATTCATCCGCTGCCATGCTGCTCCTCCTGGGGCGGAAACCTGGGCAACGGCTTGAGGGGGTGAGCGAGGTCATACACCTGGTAGCCCGGCCCTTTGGCAATGCAAGGGTAATAGTGGGTGAGAATGTATTTCAACTGCGGCTCGGCATCCAGAAAGCCCCCGGCAGCCACCAGGAAGTAGCGGTAGCCTTTAGTGCGCCATTGGAAGTCATGCCATACGCTGGCCGGGCGGTCTTGCAGTCGGGCGACGGCATATTCCCCGGGGGGCGGCCAGTAGCCGATGGGCCGCCAGCCGAAGTAACGAATGCGCATGCCATACGTTGGCGTCAGGCCAATGACCTTGCCGTCGGTAGGCACAGCAGCGGCCACCGCGGCCCAGCGTTCTTCCTCACCCCAATAATAAGCCTTCAGCATGTGCAGGTCGGCGCGCACCCCCACGGCCACGAAGAGCAGCCCTAACGCCACCACGCTCATCCATGCCCAGCGCCCCGCCGCGCGCGCCCAACCCCACACCGCCTCTACCGTGGGGGCCAGCGCGACGGCGACCCAGAAAGTGGCCGGCAGGCTATAATAGTTGTGGCTGATGATGAGGTAAGGCACGCTAAAGCCTAACAGCCCATAGCCCACCATCCAGCCCAGAAGCAGCAGGCGACCTTCTCGGCGGGCAAAATACAGCCCGGCAAAGGCCAGCAGCACAGCCAGCGGGGTAAACCAGTCCAGAAAATGAAAGGCCCAGCGGGTGTAGAAGTGACGGGTGAACCAGAGTTTGAAAAAGTCCACCATCCAGTAGGAAATGTAGCCACCGGCGGCATGCTCGCCGCGCAAAAGCAGGTAAAGCCCCAGCGGCGCTATCATCATGCCGCCGATGGCCCACGTTTGCCACCGCCGCAGGGCTGTCTTCCAGCCCAAAACGAGCACCGCCCCTGCCATGATGCCGGCGATCTCGAACACGGCAAATGCTTTGACCAGAATTGCCAGCCCGCCCAGCACACCGGTGAGCCATGCTCGCCGCCAGGTCGGGCCGGTTGCCCACCGGTAAGCGGCGTAGGCTGTCCACACAATGAGGGTGCTCATCAGCGGGTCGGGCTGAAAAGAGCGGCTGGCTTGAACGGCCAGGGGCAACACCAGCGGGAAGGCCGCCGCGGCCAGCGCGCCGGCTTCCTCCGCCAGCAAGCGCGCCAGCAGGAAGACGCCCAGTACCCCCAGCAGCCAAAACAGGATGCTGTAAATGCGCGCAATCCAGACGTGCTCGCCGCCGACCACGAGGTAAGTCGCGGCCACCAGCCCTTCCAACAAAGGCGGCTCAAAATTCTCAATTTGCCCCGGTGCAGCGGTTTCCTGTGCCAGACGCGCCTTTTCGGGGTCGGGGTGCGGTTGCCAGCGGTAGTAGAGTGCGCGGGCAATGATGGCGTCGCGCAACTGGCGGGTGGGGTGGAAATCTACCGGCGGCTCGGTGAGGTCGATAAAGCGAATGGCCGCCCCCAAGGCCATCAGGGCCACCAGCAGCCCCCATGTGAAGCGAGAAATCTTGTGAGGCTTCATGGTGCGTTTCCTTCAAAACCCTTTGGAGCGGCCACTTGCGCCTTGTGAGCGAGGCCGCCCGAAACTCAGTTTCCTTTGGGGTGGCGCAGGTCGTACAAGATGTACCCTTCGCCCTCCGCCACCACGGGGTAGTGGGCTGAGAGGTAGTGCCGCAGGGTTTTCTGCCGGGCAAATTCGTCGAAATCGGTCACCAGGAAGTAAGCGTGGCCGCGCGTGCGCGTCGCGAACAGGCGCTTGAAGGCGTCGGGTGAGAGGTCGAACACCCGTTGGTAACGGCTGGTTGGCCAGAAATCGACCGTCAGGTTGCCATAATACATCAAGGGGTAGCCATAAGCCTCGGTAAGCGCCACGATGGGGCCGTCTTTGGGCAGCGTTTTCCCCAACTGTGCAAAGGTAGCGGCTTCCTGGCGGCAGGTGCATTGCTGCATTTGCCATGCCGTAATGCCGATGGGGTACACCGCGGCGGCTACCACTCCCACCCCAAACAACGCTTGAGCCCATTTGGGGCGCGAGGCAAGCGCCGGCACCAGGGTTTGCGCCGCCCCGGCCAGCCCCAGCGCCACCCAGGGGAGCAGCGGCAACTGGTAGTAGGAATGTGTGGCGATGTGAAACGGCACCAGGAAACCATAAGCCAGGTAAGCCGCACCCCACCCCAGGGCCAAAGCGCGTCCCCGCCCGCGCAAAGTCACGGCCCCGAGCAACGCCAGCAACAGAAAGCCGCCGCCGAAAGCCCCGCCCAATTGCTGCAACCACCCCCCGTACAACTTGGGCGAAAACCATAGCGGTATCATCCGCAGCGTCCACGTGCGCAGGAAATCGCCGCCGACTTCCCCGCGAGGCATGGCTAAGTAAACGGCGACGACCGGCACGGTCATCCCCGCCAGGGCGGCCCAAAACGTCCAGCGTTTCCAGAACCGCCGCGGGGCGCGCCAGATTTCCACCGCCGCGAAAATGCCCAGAGCGAAAATCAGGCCATACGCCTTGACCATGCCTGCCAAAGCCCCCAGCGGAAGCGCCCAGAAACGAGCCTTCCCCTCTTGGGTAGCGGTATAGGCCGTCCACACCAGCAATACCGTCATCAGGGGGTCGGGCTGGAACGAGCGGCTGGCCTGGATGGCGAAAGGCAGCAGCATCCAATAAGCCACCGCGACCAGCGCCGCGTCGGGGTTCGTCAGGCGGCGCGCCAATAGATAAAGCCCCCACGCCCCCAGCAGCCAAAAGAGCAGGTCATACAGCCGCACCACCCATAAGTGGAAGCCGAAGTGCTGCCCGGCCCAGACGCAAGTTTGGGCAACCAGCGCCTCGAACAGGGGCGGCTCGTAACGCGCCATGCGGTTGCCCAAGGCGCGTTGTTCTGTTTCGGCGGGGGTGATGGTGCCCGGCCGCCACGTGAGGTAAAACTGGCGCGCAATCAGCGCGCTGTGCATCTGGCGGGTTGGGTGGAAATCCAGCGGTGGGTCGGTAAGGTGATAGAGGCGGATGCCCGCCCCTGCCAGGAGAAGGATTGCCAGTAGAATCCAACGCAAGCGACGCGGCATGGCACGCTCCTCAATTAGTCCGGCCCGGCTGCCTGGCCGAGCACCGCTTCTGCCCATGCCTCGAAGCGGCCGGCGATGATGGCTTCCCGCATGTCGCGCGCCAGTTGCACCAGCGTGTGCAGGTTGTGGATGGAAAGCAGCGTCGCGGCCAGCATCTCTTTGGCCACGATGAGGTGCCGGATGTAGGCGCGGCTAAAGTGCTGGCAGGTGTAGCAGGTGCAGGTTTCGTCGATGGGGCGGGGGTCGCGGGCGAATTCCTGACGGCGCATGTTCAGCCGCCCGCCGTTTTGCAGCATCGCGGCATGATGGCGAGCGAGGCGGGTGGGCAGCACGCAATCGAAAATGTCTACCCCGCGGCGCACACCCTCGATCAAATCCTGCGGCGTGCCCACGCCCATCAGGTAGCGCGGCTTTTCGGGCGGCAGCACTGCGTTGACCACCTCGATCATCGCGTACATTTCTTCCTTGGTTTCGCCCACCGAAAGCCCGCCAATGGCATGGCCGGGGAAGCCCAGGGAGGCGATGAACTCGGCGGATTGCTCCCGCAGGTCGGGGAACACGCCGCCCTGCACAATGCCGAAAAGCGCCTGGTCGGCGCGTTTGTGGGCTTTCAGGCTGCGCTCAGCCCAGGCGTGGGTGCGGGCAAGGGCTTCCTCGTTGTAGGCGCGGTCGTAGGGTGGCGGGCATTCGTCGAAGGCCATGATGATGTCCGCGCCGAGGTTTTCCTGAATGGCGATGGATTTTTCCGGCGTGAAGCGGTGCACCGAGCCGTCGAGGTGACTGCGGAAGGTCACGCCCTCGGCGTCAATTTCCCGAATTTTGGCAAGGGAAAACACCTGGAAGCCGCCGGAGTCGGTCAGCATGGGGTGCGGCCATTGCATGAATTCGTGCAAACCGCCCATTTCGGCCACCAGGTCGTCGCCCGGGCGCAGGTAAAGGTGGTAGGTGTTCGCCAGCACCAGCGAAGCGCCGAGGGCTTCCAGGTGGTCGGGCGTGACGGCTTTCACGGTGGCCTGCGTGCCCACGGGGGCGAAAACCGGCGTCAGCAGGTCGCCGTGGGGGGTGTGGAAAACGCCCGCGCGGGCGTGGCCGTCGGTGGCAATGATGTCAAAAGAAAACATAGGCAACTCGGTCTAAAGGGAAGATAAGGGCGAGACGGGAACAGCCCTGCAACCTGCATCCTGCAACCTGCCTACCGCTTCCAGACGCCGTTTTGGTAATGCCACACCAGCCGCTGGCCGTCGCCGGTTTCGATGATGAAATCCAGAATGCCATCCTTGTTAGGGTCGGCGAGGAAAGGCACCGGCGAGGCAAAGGGTTGGTCGGCGTCTTCCAGCAGGTCACGCAGGCGGCCATCGCGCCAGCCCAGGATGGCGAATTTCTCCACGCAGTTGGCATCGTTGGCGTCACAGTGGGCGACGGAAACCACCAGTTCGATGCGGCCGTCGGCGTTCATATCCTGGGCAAAGTGGACGATGGGCATCCCCCAGGCGTAGCGGTCGGCGGGTTCCTGAAACACCACCGGCGGGGCGTAATGGCCCTGGTCGCAAAGGTAAATGTAAAGGGCGCCTTGAGGCGGTCGTGCCTGGGGGGAAAGCAGCAATGCCACCACGGCATCTTCCCAATGGTCGCCATTCATATCCACGGAAAGCACAGCCTGCGGATACCCCCCCAGGCCGGCGCGCTGCAGGGCGCGATCGAGGTTGGGGAGGGGCATGCCCGCATTGAGCACCTGCAGCAAACCGCCGTGGAGCAATTGGGTGGTGCTCATGTTCAGCGTTTTGCGCTCAGGGTTTTGGGGAACGCAGGGGCGCAGGCTGACTGCCGCGGGGGAAGGTGTGGGTGCTGGCGAAGCGGTGACCGGCGGGCTGGTGGGGGTGGGGAAGAGCAGCGGTGTGGGCTGCGGCAGCGGAGCAATGTGAAGCGGCGAGGGGGAAGGCGTGGGGAGCAGGTGTGGTTGCACGGGCGGCGGTGCCAGGCAACCCCACAGGGTCAGAAAAGCGACGAGGAGCATTCCCAAAAAGGATTTTTTCGCCATGGCACACACTCCTCACATAGCGCCGCCCAAAGGCGGAAACAGAAAAGACGGGCTCACAGCGTACGCGAGAAGCCCGTCTTGCCAGGCTGGGGCGCCTGGACTCGAACCAGGATTAACGGATCCAAAGTCCGCTGTGCTGCCGATTGCACCACGCCCCAACGATGGGGCAATTTTATCATGATTCCGCATGGTGGGGCAACGGTTTCGCGTGTTCGTGAGGGTTGGGGAAACAACGGCCGCGCGGAAACTTCCGCGCGGCGAGGTGGGCTATCGTCCCTGGAAGAGCAGGAGGAGATCAGACCGATTGGCGTAAGCGACGGGCGAGGAAAATCACGATGATGAGCAGCGCAGCCACGGCCACCAGCCCCGGCAGGCCGACCTGGTCGGCGAAGCCGGTTTGTGCCAGCGAAGTGGGCTGGACGTTTGCTGCGGCGGCCGCGTTGGTCACCGCAATGGAAGTTGCCGTGAGGGCAAAGGCCGTCGCGTTGATGGCGGCCACCGGCGTGGGTGAAGCCTGCGCAACCACCGGCGTGGGGGTGGCAGGGACGACGGTGTTGGTGGGCTTCGGCGTGGGCGTGCTGATGGGCGTCGGGGTCGGTGTGTCCGTCCACAACGCCGCGGCTGCCGTGGCCGTCAGCCCCTGGGCGATGGCCGTGTTTTGGGCGTTGATCTGGGCTGCCTGCGTGGCCTGGGCCTTTTTCTTGGATGGCAGCACGAAGAAGGCGTAGGCTGCCATCAACGCCATGGCCAGAACGAGAAAGCCAATCAGCCCCGCGACGGCGATGATGAAGGTCTTGTTGTCGGTAGGACCGCCAGGTTCCTCGCCAAAGGGTTCTTCGCCATCAAACGCCTTGGGCTCGTCTTCGTCGAAGCCCATGTCGTCGGTGGGCAGTTCGTCTTCGGGAAAAGGCGGAATGGTGGAATTATCGTCGAAAGCCATCGGCTACTCCTCCTGGGGCAAAACAGCGACATCATTATGATTGTATCAAAACTTCCACGTTGGCAACAGGCACGGTGACGCGTTCGCCGCTTTCCAGTCGCACGTCGACAGCAGGGGCGCGTACACCGTTGGCAAAGCGGACAACCCCATTGGGCAAGGCAACCACCGTGCCCACTGCACCCAGGTAAGGCGCTCGCACCACCCGCACTGTGGTGCCTTCCTCAAGGGGCGCGGCCGCGGGGGGTTCCGGCGGAAAATCGGCGCTTGTGAGAGGAATGGCAATCACTGGTCGCTGCCCTTCGTACGGCGAAGGGGTTTCGGCCAGCACGGCGGCCTGCCTCTCGGCGCTGGTGCTCAGCAGCCGGAAGGCCCGTGCATTCATGCCGCCGCTGCCAAAGCCATCGGTGACCACGATGGCGAAAGGGGCTTGCAAGGCTTCGGGAATGAGCGAGGCGCGCATACTGCCGACAATCAATGCACGCGCCGGAAGTTCTTGGGCCAGTTTCAGCACGCGAGCGTCTTCCAACACACCGCCTACCAGCACCAATCCGCGCAGTTCCACGCTCAACAGGTCGGCGGTGATGGGTTGGGCGGCTGTTTCGGTGATAGGGTGCACCAGCCCGTAGGCGATTTTCCCGTTGCCCCACGCGCCGTCGATGACTGTGCCTTTGGTGCTCAGCACAACGCCGCGCTCGGCAAACACCTGAATCACCTTGCCCGGCAAACCGGCGGGCAGTTCCCACGGCTGGCGGTATTCCCGCAACAACACCTGCCCTTCCCCGGCGACCACCACTTCGCCGTCCACGGGCGAGTGAACCACCTGCCGGACGACGCCTTTTTTTTCGGCAAGCACATCGCCCTGATGCACGACCTCGCCTGCCCGGCAGGTGATGTATTCGTCGGCGCGAGCACGCGGCACCTTGAGCGCCTGCGCTACGTTGACCAGCCGATAGTGGGGCTCTAAATGGGCTTCGGCCACGGTCGCGGTGGCGCTTACAGCCTGCCCCTGATTGACCACGACGCGGCCAGGCACGGGCAACATTCGTGGCTGCTTGATGGTTGCCAGGGGCATCACCCGCACGACCGGTCTTTCGATGCTCATGCTGCTCCTCTCACTTCAAGGTTTGCAAGAAATGTGCCTACCCGCCCAGGGCGTCCAGCCACTGGCGGTGCAGGGCACGGCGTTTTTCAGCGTCTTTGGGCAGGAAGATCGGGCGGCCGCGACCGTCGAGCACCAGCCCCAGCGCGCTGCCGTTGACGACCGCCGATCCGCGCCGGCCCGGCCCGAAGCCGGCGTCGCTGCCGCGCAGCGGTTGAATTTCTACCCTGGCCGTTTGCCCGGGCCGCAGGCGCACCACGCGCAACTGGCCAGTTTTGAGTTCCACTTTGCCTTTTTCGCCGGTATCGGTTTCGATGCGCAGCCGTAGGATCGGCGCACCCATTTTGGTGACCCGATGCGCGACGGTGATGACCGTCGCCAGCGGCACAAAATGGTGTGATTCCAGCACTTGCACGCTGAGCACCGGGTTGAGGTCAGCGGCTGCACCTAAGGCTGGCAGCAAGTGGTTGTCGTCCAGCACGAAGGTGGTGATGCCGCTGGGCTGAATGCCGTCGAGCAGGGTCAACAGCGCCTGGGCGTGGGTGGCGCCGCGAGTGAGCACGCTGCCGGAAGCCAGAATGGGTTCGAAATAAGGCAACAGCGCGCCGAACTTCTGGCGTTGCTGCACCGGGAAACTACGCCAGGCTCGCTGCACTGCCGTCCGCAGCACCAGCCGCGTCAGGGCCTGTTCTACGGCCAAATCTTCTTCGGTCAGGGGAATGCTTTCCGGGTGCAGCGATTTGTTGTAGAGGTAATCGACCAGGTCGTCGGTGGGCACGTCGATGGGCAGCCAGCGCAGGATGCGCTCGGCGGGCACGTGGCGCAACAGGTCGGGCAGGCTGCTGCCCAATCCTAACCCCGCAAAGGTTTTGAGCACCCCTTCGCCGCCCCACGCCGCGGCTACCGTGACTGCTTCGGCGCCGACATCCACCCCCAGCACGCCTTTGGAGGGGTCGTACACGCGGCTGAGGAAGCGCACCATGCGCCCAAAAGCGTACCCTGTGGGGTAAAAGGTGCTTCGCCCCTGCAGAGGGGCCAGCCAGTCTTGCAGGCCGGGGATCTGGCGTTCCCGCACGTGGCGGTAGATTTCCAGCAGGGCTTCCTGTGCTGGGCCAGGTTGCTCTTGCGCGAGGGCAGGCCGGACGTTGGCCGCGGTGTAAAGGGGCGTGATGCCTTCCAGCATTTCTTTGATGCCTTCCTGCAAGCGGCTGTTGCCGGCAAAGAGCACCTCAGGGCGTTGTCCCTGGGGGATGAGGTATGCTGCCAGCCCTACCGCCTCGGCGGTTTGCAGCACCGCCTGCGAAGCGCCGTTTTCTATCCCCCCCGCCAGGATGACGACATCGGGCCGCGCTTGCACCACCGCGTTGATGCGGCCTTCCATGCCCAGGTGATCGTTGAGGTGCAATTGAGCCGCAATGCGCCCGTAGATGGTTTCGGCCAGACGGCGGGCGCTGCGCACAGAAACCTGGGGCAACACCCCTGCCACCACGATGCTGAGCGGTTTGCCTGCCGAGAGCGTCACAACCACCTGGTCCACACCAGCCCCTTCTTCGGCGGGGATGATGATTTGCCCGTCTTTGCTGAGCAGTTTGCGGCCGGTGACTTCGGCCACCTGGTTGAGGGCCTGGTGGATGCCAGCGCGAACGTCGCGTCGCGGCGCGCCTGCGGTGGTCGGCGCGACGCCCATCGCCACCAGGCGGTAGCGGTCTTCCACCGCGTCGAAGAGCATCGCGCGGGTATGGGTGCTGCCTACATCGAGGGCCAACAGGCTGTCGGCGTCCACTAACGAAGTTGCCATCATACCTCAATCAATGGGGAAGCCAGCGGAGGATGAACTGCCACACGGTGCTGGCGCTGGAAGCCAGGGCAGTGGCGGCTGCCAGGTATACCCCCGCGAACAGCGCCCCAAAAGTGATTGCGATGAACCATTCGCCCACAACCCCTAAGGCGGAAATCCACTTGCGCCGTTGCGGTGGGCGGTTTTTGCGCGGATGGGCCCCGAAATGGAAATAGGCCAGGGTCGTCACGGTGCCCACGAGCATAAACGTGCCGGTGGTGAGGAATTCGGCCCACCCGATACCGCGCGCCGTCATCAGGCGGAAGTTGAAGGCGTCCATGGTGGTGAGGGTTTGGGGCAGGATGGTGCCCTGCACCGCACCGCCAACGGCCACCGCAGCCCCCACCCCCACCAGGTAAGCCACGGCCACATTGCCCCACCGGCTGATTTTGCCTTCGAAGGCTTTGGTCAGCAGCAAGAGCACCAGAAAGAGCGGCACGAGCAGCAGCAGTTGCCGGTCGAAGATCAACGGCTGGAACAGCATCGGCCACAGCACGCTGCGAAAGGCCACGGCGCCAGCATAGCCGGCCGTGACGCCGATGAAAACGTACATCACCAGCCGAAACAGCGCCCAGTCGTGGAAAAAGACGTAACTAAGCACCGTGATGGTGATGAGAAAACCTACCAGAGCGCCAAGCAGGGACGCCATGCGTTATGCCTCTTCTTCCTCGGAATCTGCCTCTGCCATCTCGGCTTCGGCCGCGAGCGCGCGTCGGGCGCGGGCTTCCTTCCAGCCCAGCGCAAGGTTGTAAAGCCCGGCTGCTGCCACCATCAGAGCGGCGAACAGCACCACGTAACTGTAACTGCTCCACTGGCCGCGCAGCGGTGCCTCGGGCTGCTGCCCTCGGGCGGCGCTGTAAGCCAGGCTGCCTGCCATGCCGGTAACCACCCCTGCTACCTGATGAGAGGCGGTTTCGTAATAAGGCTCGATCATCGGTTCGGCCTGCGCACTGATGAGCGCGATGAGCGGTGTGTGAGCGCCTAAGGTAGGGCGCACTTGCTCAATCCAGGCGCGTGCCGTGTCGGCGTCTTCGGTGATGACGACGACCATCGCGAAGTTGTCCATCTGGTGGACGGTGTTCAGGAAGGGCGTTTCCCACAGCCGGGTGTGCCCGGCGGCGTGGGTGAAGACCAGACGGGGGTTTTGGGCAAAGGCGAACAGCCCCGCCGTGCCGCCCGGCAGGTAGCCCAGGTTGAGGTATTGCTGGCCTTCCTGGGCGTTTAGCCCCTGCCGGAAGAGGCGCGTGGCCAGCGCCGGCCCGGTGGGCTGGGTGGAAACCACGGTCAGCCGGGCGCCTTTGGCTAAGAGGTCGCGCAGCAGGGGTGCGGCGGTGGTTTCCATTTCGGCGGCGAAAGCGGGGGAGTAGTCTACCCCCACGAGCACTGGCGCGCCTTGGGGCACGGTGTCAACCGCTTGCAGGGCCGCGCGCGCCGCGGGAAGGATGCGGTCGGGGGGCGGGGCCTGCAAGGGGGGCAAAACCAAGGGCAGGAAGGCCATTACCAGCAGCACCACCCCAATGAACCACCGCAGGGCACGCTGCCGACTGAGCGTGGGGGGCTTCTTGGGCTCGCGGGGGGCAAATTCTTCTGCCAGCAGCGCCTGCAGGGTTTTCGCCTGCGCTTCCTGTTGGTCGGTGAGGAACAGTTTGCCGCCGATGGTGGCTACCCGGCCGGGTTTGACCAGCGTCGGTTCCGGCGGGGTGATCACCCCTCGCAGCCCTGCCAGCGGCCCCTCGGTTTCGATCGCTTCGTCTTCCCCTGCGCCGCCGACCGAGGTGGCCGCAATGGGGCGCATGGCCTCTAACCAGGAAGGCAGTTCGCCTGCCGTCAGCGCGCCCGACGGCTCGCCTTCTTCGGCCGTGGCCGGTTTCTCCTGGGCTTCGCCGGTGGGTTCTTCGTCGGGGGAAAGCAGCGCCAGCCAGTCGGGCGTTTCTTGCAGCAGGTCTTCTGGCAGTTCGGCGTCGGCCACGAAGGGTTGTGGCGTTGGCTGGACTGGAGCAGGTTCGGCTTCGGCCTCGGGCTGGGGTTCGCCCGCGAGCCAATCTGGCAGGCCTGTGGCTTCCTCGGCGGCGGGGGTTTCTTCGGCCGGGGTTGCCTCGCCCGCGAGCCAGTCGGGGAGTTCGGCCTCGTCGGCGGGGAGGGGCGAGGCGGGTTCGGCTTCGGCCTCGGGCTGGGGTTCGCCCGCGAGCCAATCTGGCAGGCCTGTGGCTTCTTCGGCGGCGGGTGCCTCTTCGGCGGGGGCTTCCTCGCCCGCGAGCCAGTCGGGGAGTTCGGCCTCGTCGGCGGGGAGGGGCGAGGCAGGTTCGGCTTCGGCCTCGGGCTGGGGTTCGCCCGCGAGCCAATCGGGCAGGCCTGTGGCTTCCTCGGCGGCGGGGGGGGCCTCGGCCGGGGTTGCCTCGCCCGCGAGCCAGTCGGGGAGTTCGGCCTCGTCGGCGGCGAGGGGCGGGGCGGGTTCGGCTTCGGCCTCGGGCTGGGGTTCGCCCGCGAGCCAATCGGGCAGGCTTGCAGCTTCCTCGGCGGCGGGGGTTTCCTCGGCCGGGGTTGCCTCGCCCGCGAGCCAGTCGGGGAGTTCGGCCTCGTCGGCGGGGAGGGGCGAGGCGGGTTCGGCTTCCGCCTCGGGCTGGGGCGCGGGCGGCGGCGTTTCGGCAGGCGGTGCTTCGGCTTCCGGCGCGGCCGGGGCGCTTTCCGCGGCCTCGTTGGCTTCGCCCCCTAACGATTTCAACCAGTCGGGCAGGTCTTCCTCTTCTTCGTCGGGTGCCCACAGCAGGCCGTCTTCGGCGGGTTCCTCTTCTTCAGGGGGCAGAGGTTTTTCCGCGGGTTCGGCCCCTGCCGTCAGGTCCAGCGGCAGCTCGCCGGTTTCGGGCAGGGCGTCGGGGGTGGCGTTTTCCCGCAGGTTTTGCATCCACGGTGGCAGGGTACCTTCCAGTTCAGCCGTGGATTTGGGTTGAGGGGCTTCCCCCGGCCGAAGGGGTTTGAGACGCGCGTGGCAATAGCGGCAGATTTCGGCGTCTGCCGGGTTGGGCTTACCACACATTGGGCAACGGATCTGGTCGCTCATGTCATTCACCGTAAGGGCGATCGCTGCCCAGGAGGATGCGCAGGCCGGTAGCCACGGTGCCGAGGGCGACGCCTAATAAAATGCCGCGCGCCCCGGCTGCGGCGGGCACCTGGGCCAGCCAGGGCCGCAGGGTATCACCGATGAAGGGGAGCATGCCCACGCCTGGCAGGGCCACCGCACCCAGCATGATGAGCACCGCCGTGCCCAGGAAGAGCACGGCCATCAAGCCAGGGCGACGCCGCGGCAGGCGTACCGCCGCGTAAGCCAGGGTAAAGGCCAGCAGCCCCAGCAGCGCCACGCTGGTGGGGACGATGATGGCGTTGAAGAGCCATTGGATGGGCGTACTGGCTGGGGAGGCGTAAAGCGCCAGCGCAAAGGTCAGCCACAGGGAAATCATGACCACGACGCTGCCAAGCGGTTTCCGGCGGTTGCGGATGTTCGCCCAGTGATATTGGCTCAGGTTGACCATCCCGACGAAGAGCGCCGTGCCCGCGAGGATGAGCGCCCATTGGAGCAAAAGGGTGCGCAGGCCGGTGAAGACTGGCAGGGGGAAGAAGTAGCCAAAGAGCACAATCAGCCCCACGGCCATGGCTACGGCGGTCGCGACGGGTGATTTCATCTTCATGGCAACACCCCCAACATTTTGACGATAGTGCCGCCGATGATAGCAAGGATGATCAGCCAGCGGAAGATATCTTGCGTGAGCAGGCTGGTGCCGTGGAGGGGGCCGGCATTCAGGTAAGCGCCGCTGGCAAAGACTTCTTCACCGATGAGCGGTTCGTCGGCTGCGGCGTAGAGCACGGCTTGTGCGGCCACGCTATCGGTGCCCGCGACGGTGAGGGTGTCTTCGTCGGTCAGGCCGTCGGCCATGAGGGCGACTTCAGCGCCAAAGCTGCCGCTGAGAAAGTTGGCGGCGGCTGCGTCGTCGCGTGCCGCGAGCATAGCCCCCGCGGCGTAGGCAAAGGGCGTCAGCCCGGTTACGCGGCCGTAAGCGGGGCGATAGCGGCTGCCCTGCTCTCCGGCGGCGTAGGCGCTGTGGAGGGTGCTGCGCGCCAGAATGCCCAGCGGCCCCGTGCCAGCGGTGATGATGGCCGGGCGGTCGCTGACGGCGGTGGCTTCCACCAGGCGGTGGGCGGCGCTAAGGCCTACGAAAGCGCTGGCTGTGCGGGGGTGGGTGATTTCGCCGCGCCCTAACGAAATGTGGAAGCGGGTGCCTGCCTCAACGGTGAGGCTGAGCGCATGGCGCAGGCGGCTGAGGGCTTGAAGCGGTCGCAGGTCGCGCCCCGGCCGCGGCCGTTTGATGACAGGCAAAACGACCATCAACAGGCCAAACAGCACCACAAAGGCCAGGCCAACGATGCTGAGAATGCCGCTGCTCAACGAAATCATGGGGCTGCTGCTCCTGGGGGGTGGTGCAGGGCTTGCAGGAAGGCGGAGCGGGTTTCCTCATCGGTTACCAGGGCATCAAGGGCTTGTAAAGCCTCTGGCGAGGCCCACGGGCTGAGGAAGAATTTCCCTCCTACGAAAAGCGCCTCGCCGAGGGGCTGCAAGGGGGCTGCGGCTTCGAGAAGCGCTGCCACGCCGGTGGCCCAGCCGCGCGCCCGCAGGTGTGCGGCCCAACGCGTGAGGGTTGAGGAAGGTGTGGGGTTCATCGCGCCACCAATACCCAACCCGCGCCATTCCCTTGTGCCGGAACGGCGCCGGTGGTGCAGGTCAGGATTGCTTAGAGTATAGCATATTTTGCCGTAAGCGGTACCTTTTGAACGGATATGCGAAAGGCAGGGGTATAGTCCAATGGTCAGGTTGGAGCCTCTGCCGGCCACCAGGACGGTGTAAAGTACAGCCCCGGCGGGCAACAGGGGCCTGCCGGGGCGGGGGAAGTTCAAGGACGCCATGCCAGGGGCGCGCTTTAGGGCTGCGGCGTAGGCGTGGGGGTCGGTGTAGGCGGTGCGGTCGCCGGCGTCGCGGTGGGAGTAGGCGTGGCGTGGGGCAGCAAGCCGTTCAGCCATTGCCACGTGGCTTCGATGTCCTGTAAAGCCAGGTCGGGGGAAGCCGGGAGGGCCTGGGCAGCAAGGGTAAGATGGTCAGCGGCCTGCTGCAAGGCCTCGTTTTGGGCGTTGGGTTGTTGCTGGAGCCAGGCTACCGCGGCCTGCGCCCGGGCGACTTCGGCCGCGGCCAGGCCGTTGTTGTGCTGCCCAATGAGCACACGCGCGCGGGTCAGCGATTCCAGCGCCTGCAGCACCACCACTTGCATTTGCATGGCCTGGATGGTGGCTTCTTCTTGCTGCCAGGCAGTTTGCAGCGCCGCAGCAGTGGCCTGCGCGTGGGCTGCGCTGGCGTCGGCCGCGTCGAGCCGTTTGGCAAGGCTGTCTAACTGGTCGGCAAGGGCCGCGCGCTGTTTTTCCAGCGTCTCCAGGCGGGCTTGCAGCGCGTCGAGGCTGCTTTGCTGTTGCGCCACCCGTTCTGCCAGCGCTTGTTGTTGGTCGTTGAGGTGCGCCAGGTCGCCTTGCAGAGCAAGCAGGCGGTTGTTGACTTCTTCCGCGCGAGTCGCGGATTGCTGTTGCAGCGTGGCAACCTGGGCCTGCAGGGCTTCCAACGGTTGGACATAACGGCGGTAGAGGTAAGGCACGCCGAAGTACACGGCCGCGCCCAGCGCGCCGAGGATGGCTAAAATGACCAGCAGGCGCACCACGAAGCGCACCAGGGCCAGGAAGGCGCCCGACAGACGCTCGCCGAAGGAGGGCTTGGGCTCGGACGGCGCGGCGGAGGCGCTGTTTTCGGGGGTGGGGGAAGCATTTTCGCTCATGGAACACCTCGTTCAGGGTGGAAACTTACGCATTGGAATGGGTTGCGCTGGCAGTCTTTCCCTCTCTCATCCGGCGGGCGGCGTGCGAGGGGGAGAGAGGCTTCTTAGGCGCTCAACGACGCTGCGTTCAGGGTGTGGGTGTCGGGCTGGGGGTAGGCGTTGGGGGCTGAGGCGTGGCCGTGGGGGAGGTGGAAGGCGTCGCTGTGGGGGAAAGGCCGTTCAGCAGGTCTTGTAACCCTTGCAGGAAGGCGTTGAATTTCTCGGCGCTGGCCTGAACGGCGGCGACGGCCTCGGCCACATCGTTGACCTGCTGTTGGAGCCGCTGCTGCCCCTCAGAGAGTTGATTGACTTGTGAGGCCACGGCTTTCAGGTCGCTGACCTGGCGCTGGAGGGTCTCGGCGCGCATTTGCAGTTGGGTGATTTCCTCTTGCATGACCTGCACCTGCCGTTGGGTGGCGGCGTATTGGGCGGCGTTGGGGTAAGCGAGGGTGCCGTTGATCGCACGCAGCACACCCAGGGAGAGGCCAAACGCCAGCAGGAAGGCCACAAAGGCGCTGGTGAGCGCCATGGCCCAGGCGCCGCGGCGGGTCACGTAGTGCCCGGCGGCGGGCGGCGGGGGAGCGGGCGCGGGTTCCGGGGGCGGGGTGTTTTCTGGAGGCGCCTCGGTTTCGGCTTCGGGGCCGGGTTCGACCGGTGGGGCGGTCTCGGCTTCGGCGGTGCCCCTGGCCTCAGCAGCGGCTTCGGGTTCGGTTGGGGCCGCTTCAGCGGTTTCTTCCCCGGCTTCGACGGCTTCGGCGGGGGTTTCCTCGGCCGGGGCTGCTTCTTCCGAGGCTGCGGGGGTTTCTTCGGCTTCGGTTGTGGCTTCCGGTAGGGTGACCGTCACCAACGGGCGGATTTTTCCCAGCACGGCCTCGGTAAAACCGGGAAGGTTTTGCAGGTCGTCCACGCTGCGCAACGGGCGCGCGGCCAGAATGCGCTCGGCCAGCACCTCACCGATGCCCGGCAGGGCGATGAGTTCTTCTTTGGTCGCACGGTTGAGGTCGAGGGGGGAATTTTCAGGCATGGTAAGCCTCCTTGGGGGGGAGAGAAGCGGTTACAGCAGGGACGCGGTTTGGCGCCGGTTTTTGCGGGCTGGCCGAAAGGGCCGGTCAACCGGTGCCGGAGGGTGGGTTTTGCGGGCTTTCCAGCAGGGCGCGCGCCGAGTGTAGCATTTCGGGCGTCGAACCGCCGAGCATTTGCGCCAGTTCGCGCACGCGCGCTTCATCGGTCAGCGGGGTGACGGTGGTGGTGGTGCGGCCTTTTTGCACGGTTTTGGCGACACGGTAATGGGCATCGCCATAGGCTGCCAGTTGGGGCAGGTGGGTGATGACGAGCACCTGATGGTGGCGCGCCAGGTCGTGCAGTTTGCGCCCCACCACCGCGCCAATGCGCCCGCCGATGCCCTGGTCGATTTCGTCGAAAATCAGGGTGGGGGTGGGGTCGGCCAGGGCCAGCACTCGTTTGAGGGCCAGCATCAGGCGGGAACTTTCGCCGCCGGAGGCAATTTTGGCAAGGGGTTTGAAGCCTTCGCCCGGGTTGGGGGCGAGCAGGAATTCCACTTGGTCGATGCCCCGGTCGTCGTAGGCCACGCGTCCCCCGTTGGGGATGGGCAAGCCGTGCGGGTCGGGGCGGCGGCGGAGGTCCACCGCGAAGCGAGCGCCGGCCATACGCAGGTCTTGCAGTTCGGTTTCCACGCCGGCGGCGAGTTTTCGGGCGGCTTCCTGCCGTTTTTGGGAAAGCGCCAAAGCCTGCGCCGCGAGGTCGGTTTCCAGAGAGGTGATTTCGGCTTCCAGCGCGGCGATTTGCTCTTCGGCGTGGGTGATGTTTTCCAGTTCGTCGTGCGCCTGCGCGGCGTAGGCGAGGATTTCGGCAATGCTGCCGCCGTATTTGCGCTTCAGGTCGGCGATGAGAGCCAGGCGCTCTTCGACGGTGGCCAGGCGACGTGGGTCGAATTCCAGGGTTTCGGCGTAGTCGCGCAGGCGGCGGGTGAGGTCGGCCAGGGCTTCGGCCACATCGGCAGCCGCCGTGGCAAGGTCGGCTTGTTCGCGATCGGTTTGGGCGATGGCTTCCAGCGCGTGGCTGACTTGCCCGAAAAGGTCGGTGATGGCGGGGATGTCGGCGGTGCCTTCGTCGAGCAGGAAGACGGCTTGCCGGGTGTGTTCGGCCAGGGTTTCGGCGTGGGCAAGGCGTTCACGCTCGGCGGTGAGGCGGGCTTCTTCGTCGGGGTCGAGGCCCGCATTTTCAATTTCCTGGATTTGGAAGGCCAGGAAGTCGGCGCGGCGGGCAGCGTCGGCTTCGTTTTGTTGCAGAGCTTCCAGGCGGCGGCGGGCTTGCTGCAGCCGCCGATAGGTGGCCTGGTAGGCGGCCAGCGCGTCTTCCAGCCCGGCGAAGCGGTCGAGCAAGCGGATGTGCTCGCGCACGCGGAAAAGGGAAAGGTGTTCGGCCTGGCCGTGGATGTCAACCAGCAGGTTGCCGACGGCGCGCAGCAGGCCGAGGTTGACGGTGCGGCCGTTGATGCGGGCCAGGTTGCGCCCGTTGCGGCGGATTTCGCGCCCCAGCACCACAGTGTCGGGGGTATCCCACAAGCCTTCGGGCTCGAGCAGGGTGCGCACCGCTGCCTGTACCGGCGGTTCGAGGCGGAAGATGCCTTCCAGCACGGCGCGCTCAGCCCCCCTGCGCACCACGATGCTTTCGGCGCGCCCTCCCAGCAGAAGCATGACCGCGTCGACGATGATGGATTTACCGGCCCCTGTCTCGCCGGTAAACACCACCAGCCCGGGGCCCAGCGGCAGTTCCAGGTTGTCGATGATGGCAAAGTTTTGAATGCGGAGTTCTTCTAACATGGCTGTTTTGGCGCGCTCGATGATGTGGGGTCGCGGGTGTTACTTCTATTCTACCGTACTTTCCCACCTCAAGAGCCTGCCGGGGCAAAGAGGCAAGGGTGCCTTGGCCGTAGGGCCGTGCCACGCCTTGAGCCGCAGGTGCATAATGAACCAACGGCACCCCGCTGTGGTTGTCAGCATGGGGTGCCGCCGTGTGTTGAAGGTTGTTGGTTGTGCCCCCACGGGGGAGAAGTGTATAGGCAACAACCCCGAGGGGGCGGGGGCGGCGGGGTCAGGCCCCCTCGGGGTCGGTGGGAAAGGGGGCGGCGGCTGGGCAAGGGGGGTGTAGTATTGGATGACGCCTTCGATGTGGTCGCCTTCGCGGGTTACGGTGATTTTGGCGATGAGGCCGCGAAGGAGTCGGCGTTGGGTTTCTTTGTCGGCGGTCTGGATGTAGTGTATCAGGCGTTCGGAGATTTGGGTGATTTCTTCGGGGGTGAGTTCGCGGGGTTCCGGTTGGGGGCGCTGGAGTTCTTGGAGTTGGGCTTCGATGACGGCTTTTTCGGTTTCCAGTTCTTTGAGTTCGGTGAGGAGGGAGGGGAGGGGGCCTGCTTGCGCTATGGCGGCGGTGATGTTGGTGATGCGTTTGCGTAGGGCGCTTTGGCGTTTGCGCAGGGCGCGGGCCTGGGCCTGGCGCTCGGCCTGGCGGCGCTGGGCGGCGGCGCGATGGGTTTGCTGGATTTGGGCGAGGTTTTCGGGGGTGAGGATGTGCCGGATGAGGGCTTCGAGGACGGCTTTTTCTAAGATGTGGCGGGGGATGCGGGGGGCATCGCAGCCGGCTTTGCGTTTGGCGCGGGTACAGCGGTAGGCTTCGTCGCGGCCTTTGCCCGGGCGGGTGGTGACGTGGCCGTAGAGAGGCGCGCCACATTGGCCGCAGTAGGCTATGCCGCTGAGCAAAAAGGGGGAGTTGACGCGGCGGGGGTGACGGCGGCCGAATCGCTCGGCGTTGTCTTCCATGATTTTTTGCACGGTGCGCCAGGTTTGCGGGGCCACAATGGGTTCGCAGTAGCCTTCGTAGGTCTCGCCGCCGTATTTCAGGATGCCAACATAGATGGGGTTGCGGAAAAAGGTGGTGTAGGCGTTGAGGGTGCGGTAGAGGTGGAGTTTGGCGTGGATTTGTGAGATGGGCGTTCCGGCGGCGCGCATTTCAAAGGCGCGGCGGATGAGGGGAACGAGGTCGGGGTCGGGTTCCCAGCGGTGGCAGATGTGTTTTGAGCCGTCACGGCGCTTGCCAATGACAACGGGGACGCGCTTGAAGCCGCGGGGCGGGGTGCCGGGAACGCAGCCGTATTGAGCAACGATGTGCCGCAGGCCGCGTTTGACATCGGTGGAGAGGTCTATGAGGAATTGCTGGTTCATCCAGTCCAGCGCCGCTTCGTAGAGGCGGCCGGCGGGGCCTTCGGGAATCTGGTCGTGCAGGGAAATGACGCGGACGCCGCGGCGGCGCAGGTCGGCGCGGTAGAACTGGGCGTCGTCTATATCGCGGGAGAAGCGGGAGTATTTCCAGATGATGAGGGCTTTTTCGGGTGCCTCGCCGCTGCGGAAGTGGCGCATCATTTGCTGGAAGCCCTCACGCCCAACGACGCTGGAGCCCGGGCGGGCTTCGTCGCGAAAGATGCGAGTAAGCGCCAGCCCGCGGGCTTCGCACCAGGCGCGGATTTCGGTTTCTTGCTGGGCAAGGGAGAGTTCTTGTTCTTCGCCGCCGCTGTCGCGGAGGTAGGCGGCAACAGGGGCCCCGGGAGGAAGTGGTTGTTCTTTCATGGCAAGTTGTGGTTTTGGGGAGCGCGGGCGGGTGTTTTCAGTATAACGCAAAAGCCGCCCGTGAGGGGCGGCTTTTTAGGCAGGAACAGGCAACAGGGTAAATATATTTGACCCGCAGAATTGGCTTGTGGGCCCTTCAGAATCAAAAAGCAGTAAAAAGGTATTAGTGCCGGAAGGAATTAATAGCCGCAGAAGTATTGGCTATACTTCCCCTATCGCGGTGTTGTTCCCTAATCCTTTTAGCTTCTGGCGGCGTTATAGTAAACTTACTTCGTTGCCTATAGGGAGAGGACAGCAGACTTGGCCTTACGTAGACAATCGTCTTTTTCTTTAGGAAAGTTTCTAATTCCTTATTGATAACATCACTTTGGTGGGATGAAGACGAGGGGGGTGGGGTTTGTAGTGCAGCGGACACTAATTCTTTAAGCAATTTGTAGGTGTTTTCCCTTAAATACCCAGACGCGATGAGGAAAATAGGCCATAGCAATAAAATTATTAGACTTTTTCCGTATTGAACTGCAAGTGTGGAATTAGAATCGCCGTCAAGGTATAAAGATGCTCCCGTTACAATTCCACCCACCACGTATACATAAATCGCTCCAATAAACAAAAAACCGGGCATTTCCTTCTCCTTTCTTCCCTTGTGAAGTAATAAATAGCGTCAGTGGCACGGCGTGTTCATTCCACAATTTCGTTGGTGAAAAAGCACGTTGCCCTGAAAGGGCTAAAATCGCGCACGGCGTAGCCGTGTCCGCTGCACGCTGGGTTGGGCTTTGCCCAACCAAAACCTTTGTGCATTAAAAGGAGCGCGTCCCAACCATGAAGCACCCCTTTAGCACCTACCCATTTGCTCGCGATATGCGCGCAACAACCGACAAACCTCCCTTCCTCATTTTGCGGGTGGTTTGCCTTTGTAACAACCCACGCCCGCTTGGCTTGCCGCCCTGTAAAGGGAAATCAATCGTTTTTGGCAAGCCGGCTTATGTTTGTTTGTCAAGGGGCTTTGCTCTACTTTATAAGCCGCACAGCAGATTAACTTATCGAGTATACCTCAAAATTACTTTGGCCTACTCACTTTAGCCCTGACTTTGCTTTTTCCTCAACGCATCTCTGTCTACTTTGCCATCTTTTTGCCATCCTCATCAATTATATCTTATCAGTATAAAAAAAGCATAAAAAAGCGTTAATGCGAGGTAATACTTGCTAAAAAAGACAGGAGTTCAGAAGCCGTTTGGGATGGCAAAGGTACTGAGGAGGGAGTGGCGCAGGGCGGTTGGAGATGTTTGCTCAGGAAAAGATATTCCAAGGAGGAAAGGTCGTTCTTGGCGTTGCGCCTGTTACGCATGAGTATTAATACGAAAAGAAGAAAGACTGTTAGGGAAGTAAGATATGGCCAGTCAATGGGCCATGAGTGCAGGAACCCTGAAAAACGGTGCATTGCCCAAGCCGCGAGCACTGCAAAAAAGATGCTCGCAGTGCTTTGGATGATGCTACCTAACAGGAAGGCACTGTTCTTTTTGTATTGCTGGTTAATGGTTATTATCCACCATAGAGCCGCGGCTCCCATAAAAAGCGGCCTAGCAAAGGTATCTATATACTCTAACGTGGCGGCAGGCTCACTGTGTAGCGGAATCCTTATTCCCCGGTAAGAGAAGTAGATAAAGGCAGTGAATGCGAACCCTATAACAATGTGCAGCAGGAAAGTGGCAGCGAGTCGGGAGCGGGATACTTTTGTGGGAATGTACACATAAAGCCAAATTGATATGCCCAGGGAAACCGCGGCAAGAAAGAACCACAGTATGCAGCCATGTGGGGATAAGAGAAAGGAGTTTTTGAGGCAGACTGTTTTGAAGTTTAAAGTAGGCAGGTCAAAGATGCGGAAGCGTTCAAAGTAAGGATTGGCAAGTAAATGAACAAACAATAAGGTGATAATGAAAAAGGCGCTGGGGTGCGGGTAGGCAATGCGCTTTTCTACACAGATTGCAGCAAGGGGCGATTCGGAGACCAAACGGGTCAGTTTTCTGCGGCGAGGGGGAGAAAAGCACATTTGTTGGCGAATGTTTTCAAGCCAGCGACTTTCGCTTTCCAAAAAGGCGGCTAAAATGCCGGTAAGAGTTATTGCGATAATAGGGTACAGAAGGGGAAAAGATGTGTTTGGGCGATAGCGGTAAAACTTGAGGAAAGTGTAAGCCGTAAACCCAGCCCCGATGGCCATTAAAGCCGCCCCTAAGGTGTGGGTTATCTCATGTAAGTAGCGGTGACGCCGGTAGAAAAGCGTGCCGCCCTTCTCTTCTGAGGCTAATTCGGTAAATATAAACTCTAAGTAGCGGGCTTTGAAGCCGTGCTCCGCTTTATAAAGAGGGTGGGAAAGGATGAACAGCCGCCACGGCTCGTCACGCAGTAAAACAGTTTGAGCGCTTCCTTTCCCCATGTTTTTCAGGGATTGGTTGAGGTCTGCCATTATGCCGGGTGCCAGCGCGGTGAATCCACGCCGGGCTATTGGGCTACTCCAGCGCAGGTAATAGTACAGTTGGTAAATGATCAGCCCAATGGGAACGCCTGTTGTAAGCAAAAGGGCTGCCAAGACGGGGTCCATTGAGGAAAGCCTTTTGAGAAAAGAGGCTGGGTCGGGGTATATGCAGAGTTGTTGTTGGGCGCATGTAAAAGTGTCAACAGCAATGAAGAAGAAAAAAGAAAATACAGCAAGCCACCCGGGAATTACCCAGCGCCCTAATTTGGTCAGATCTGTATGTTGCTGTTCTGCAGAGTCTGCCATGTTTTCCCCGTTTACTATGTTTTAGAACTGAGTGACTTCAGCAGTTGCATCCTTGGTGATGAGGGCCGTCCACATAAATCCCGTTACAGTGTTCAGCCGGCATCGCCACCAAAAGCCTTCGTCGGACGTGAGAGGGAAGGCGAATGCTGCGGAGAGCAGGAAGTGGGCATCGCGCATGTAGAGGAAGTGAAGGATGGGTTTATCCAGGGGGTTGAATTCGTTATTGCCTTTTTTGTCGTATTCTTCACGAATTTCCTTGGCTTGTTGTTGCGCTTCCTCTGCTTTTTGAGCAAACAATAGGCGCATTGGGCTCCCTTGCTTTTGTTCGGCGGCAAGGCCCTGATAATATTCAATAGGGCTAACAAGGTGGCCTGCGATGAGCATGCTGCCAGTGCTTATTGTTATCGGGATGTCTATTCCTTTGTCGTAATTGAGCAGTATAAACAACGCTACCTGAAGGAGCAAAGGGTCGTAATCTAAGAGCATTGAAGGCATTGGGGAAGTACCTCCGACGGCGAGCGGTATGCCAAGCCTCTGGGCGAGGCGCGATCAGTCAATGGCTTCGGCGGCGTATTTGAGCAATGTTGGCTTAATGTCTTCAAATCCTTCACCGGTATACGTGCCCAATTCTTTAACACAACCATCTAATCGTGAGTGAAGCCGCTGCCAAAGCGGGAAGGATAAACGTGCTTCTTCAATGAAAGCAAAAGGCTGCAGGACGGCCTCTATCTCTTTTTCCCACTCCAGATATTGGTGATAGGTGTGCGGAAAGTTTTTCAGGTGCTCTTCAAAAGATTCCAAAGCGCGGTTTATGGCTTCGGCTTCTTCAGGCGACGATTTCACATAAGGCAAGCCGTCTCGCATGACTTTCAATGTTTTCTTGATACACAAAAAGATGTTCGGGGGCGGAAATTCAAGGACTTCCTGCGCAGCGAGTTTCCACTGATGGTATCCCATAAGCCCCTTCTCCTATTGGGTTGCAGCGGGAACATCTGTTCTATTATCCCCTTTAACGCTCAAGAGCCGGTTGACCGGCTCTTTTTGCTTTGGGGCGGTTGGCCGCTTTGGCGGTTGTGTTCTGGGTTGATTTGAGCAGCAAGCATTTCTTCCAGAACAGTCAATGGACCCTTTTCGCGAGGGGGAAACGTCTGGGAAGAGATGCGTTTGATTTCAGTAAGCAGAGGATCTATTTCAGGGGGCAGTTCATTGTCCTCGTTTACAAGTTGCTTTGTCAGTTGGATGGCGTCGTCATAGATGACCTCAAAAGCGAGGCGCAGGACGCTCAACAGGCGTTGAGTTCCCTCGCTTGTTGAGGTGTCAGAAAGCGCCTCAAGTTCTTGCAGAAATCTTTGGGAAGCAGTCATATTTGCCCTCGCATAAAGAACACGCGTTCTACTTTCCCCTTTAACGCTCAAGAGCCGGTTGACCGGCTCTTTTTGCTTTGGGGCGGTTGGCCGTTTTGGCGGCTTTGAACTGGATGTATTCCAGGATTTCTTGTCGCTCTTCGGGCGGCAGGTTGGCGAGGAGGTGAAGAGCGGTTTGAATGTCAGGGTCGTAATTAGGCGGGGGTTGGTCGTTTATCAATCCGGCTTTGCGGAAGACGAGTTCTTGGGGATAGCCCAACGCGTGAGCTATCGAGCGGCAAAGGTCAGGCCCAGGAGCACGGTCACCTGTCCAAATGAGGCTGAGCATAGATTGGGAAACGTATGCCCTGCGCGCCAATTCGGCCCGTGTCCATCCTCGGGCTTTTAATTCCTGTTCTAGCCAAGTCGTAAAGTCTTTGTTCACACCTGTAAAGATACTTCACAAACGCTTTACAGTGGTTAATTACTATTGACAATTACAAAGTATGATTGTATAATGACTTCACCAGAGCAAAGTGATGTTTTCACAAGTAACGGAGACAGCAATGGCCAAGCAGAGAAACACAACGATAATTAGGCGCACTGTGGCGTTGCGCGATGCTGAAGAAGCAAAGGTCTTGGATTTTGGCAAACGCATGGGGCTGGATTTCAGCAGCGCGCTGCGTTACATCATCAACGATTGGGCGCGGATGCAGGCGCAGCGGCCTGAGGCGCTGGCGGTGCGCGGCGAGGGGGAGGGGGCTGCGGGTTTGCATGGTGATTAGGCGCTGGGCTTCCGGTGTGGGCCGGAAGGCGGCGCTTTTTTGTTCGTTTACACACACTATGAAAGGAGAAAAGGTCATGGATAAGAAAATTGTGCACACATTCGGAGAGTGGGTTCCCACGGAAGACGGCAAGGGCTGGCTGCTGGATTATGTGTGGGAGCCGCGAAAGAAGCGGGCATTGCTGGCGTTTCGGACGCCCGGCAAAGAGGCCATTGGCATAAGCCACAGGGTGTGCGTTGACGATACTTGCTACTATCCTGTGAGCGATGACGGGTGGGTGGCTCAAGGGGCTATTGTTACTCCCGATGGGCTGGGGAAAGCCATCCCGACGCATACTCTGCGCGCCGCACTTGCATGGTTCATGCAGAAGTATTTCACGCTGGCAACTCCGCTGGACTACAGATTGGCTGCCGATTACGCGTTGATGACCTGGGTTTATGACATGTTCTCGGTTGTCTCTTACCTCAGGGTTGTGGGAGAGAGAGAAGACGCCTTGTTGCTGATGCGGCGAATTGGGCAGGTGTGTTACCGGACGATTGATACGTCCCTGTTCTCTACACAGCAGGTGAAACAGATGATGCATACTCGCCCGGGTACGGCGTTCATGGGCGAAGTGAACATCTCTGACAAGTTTGATGAACTGCTGGTTATTCTCAATGTAGGGGCGGTGAAGAGCGCTGCGAAGGCGTGGTACTTCTCCGAGTTCGTGCGGGAGGATGGGACGTTGGGGTATAAGTCAAAAGTGTGTAATGTGTTTGGGCCCAAACTTGTTGTAACGCGGGGGCGGTTTGAAGATCCGCAGACAGAGAAAAGGAGTTTCACACTGCGCTTAAAGCCAGACGAGCCTGCGGCAACGCCATTGTCAGGGGAGCGAGCGCGACAGTTTTATGCGGATGCGGCCCATTTGCGCCGTTTGCTGTTGCGGTGGCGGTTGGAGCATTGGCAGCCGGAAGCCAAGATGAGCGAGGACTTAGCAGTGTACGAAAACAACGTGCGCGAGAACTGGGCGCTGTTTCCGTTCCGAATGATAGCCAAGCGCATGGATGGAGGCGCTCCGATGTTGCTGGACGCGGATGCGTATTTGGAAAGGGAAAGGGCAACATACTGGGAGTGGAAAGCGGAGCGTGCGGAGATGGAAAAGAAGATAGCGGCGATGTTGCGGGCTGAGGCCGAGTAGGCACGGGGCTGGCGCTTTTTTGTTCGTTTACACGATGAAAGGAGAGATGGCGATGGAGGAATTTATGAGGGAAGTGGTCTTCCCGACGGCAGGTGCGCTTGTGGTGCTGGCAGCGGATGCGGCGCTGTTTATGTGGGTGTGGAACGATGTGGCAACTGAGGCTTTGGGGCTGCCTGCCCTATCGTTTAGTGGCGCGTTGGGGCTGCTGGGTCTGGTTTTTCTGGCTTTTTTGCCGGTAAGGGCGATTGAGCACTGGAAGGAGGAAGGACCATGAGTTTACATCCAAAGATTCAGGCGCTGCTGGAAGAAAAGGATGAGCAAATCAGGAAACTGCGGAGCGCAGCGCGTGGCGCAGCGTTTGTGCTGCGGCAGGCAGCCGCGAATGAAATGAACGATGCGGAGAACCGGATCGTGTATGCAGGTGCCGCAAAGGCATTGGAGGATGCGCTGGAAAATGAACGAGGAGGTTGATATGTTTGGAATTTTGCGGCGCGTTGAGATGGGCATTACGACAGTACGGGATGCACGGCGGCTGGCGGTGTGGCTGGCTGTGCTTCCGAGCGCAGGCTTCCTTCTGGGGTGGCTGTTACGGGGCGTTTTGCGGTAAGGGTTCCCCTTGGAGGTTCGCCTGGCGGTGGCGCTCGTTCCGTTGCCGCCTGAGCAAGAGGCGGCGTGGGCGGCGGCAATGCAGGCTCTGGCTGATTTGATTGCCGCCGCACGGGACGAGGATGGGCTTGCTTTGCCTGCCGCCGGTGAGGATCAGGAAACAGGCACTGCGCCCGCCGCGGGCGTTACGACGGGCGCAGGCCGTTAGGGAGATGGGCAAGGCTGCTTTCATTGTAGGCGCTTTTGCGGTGTTTGGGTGATTTTTGGGGGCGCCAAGCGCCAAGGACGCTAAGGACGCCAAGAGCGCCAAGGGCGCAAAGAGAAAGGAGGAAGGTGATGGTTGCAGCAACGATGGTTTACCCGGCAATAAGCATCGTGACGCAGGAAGCCGAAGATTGGCAGGCGGCATTCCGCGAATGGCTGGATGCCAACGGGTTGCGCCCGCTGACGGTGGCGGCTTATTTGCAGGATGTGCGACATTTTGCCCGCTATTTCGCCGGCGTGAACGGTGAGGCTTTCCGCCCCAGCCTGCTGAACAGCATGGACGTGCGGGCCTGGTGGCGGGCGCAGGAAGACGCCAAAAACGCGGCGAGCACGCGCAACCGGCGCTTAGCAAGCCTGCGGGCGTTGGTGCGCTGGGCGAATGAGGCCGGGCGGCTGGAGGGCGACCCCACCGAGGGCATTCGGCGGGCGGCAAAGCGCCAGGGGCCGCCCCGCAGCCACGAGGATGTGTGGGGGCGTCTGGCGGAAACTGCTGCTGCTACCGTACATGTAAAAAAGCAGACCGAGAAGCACAGGTGGCTGGGGCTGCGCGACAAAGTCATTTTTGGGTTGATGGCGCGCGCCGGATTGCGGATTGGCGAGGTGGCTGGGCTGGATGTGGATGATGTGGACCTGGAGGCGCTGGAATTGCGGGTGCTGGGCAAGGGCGGCGTGGAAGGCAAGGTGCTGTTGCCGCATTCTTTGGCCGACGACCTGCGGGCGTGGCTGGCGGTGCATCCGGGCGGCGAGGCGCTGATTGTGAACTGGCAGGGGCGCAGGCTGAGCACGGCGCAGATTCGGCGGCGGGTAAAGATGGTGGGTGAAGCCGCCGGGGTGCCGTTGAGGCCGCATGATTTGCGGCACACCTATATCTACCGGTTGTTAGACGCTTTCCTGCAGGGCGGGATGGCAATGCCCGTGGCGCTGGACGCGGTGCGTCAGCAGGCGCGACATGGCGACGTGCGCACGACGCAGGCGTATTTGCGGGCGCGGTACAGCCAGGTGCGGGAAGCGGTGGAGAGGATTTGAGAGGGCTATCGATGGCAGCGCAATATCGTCCGAAATGGAAAGGCACACTGACAAACGAGGAACGCCAGGCGTGTTTCCGCTCTGCCCTGGCGCGATTGGGCGAGGGGGAGCGCGAAGACGTGGAGGCGCTGGTAGACATTCTGGAAGCGGGGGCAAAGAACGCCGGCGCGAAGAATTTCGGTGAGCATGGTGCGCTTGAGTTGCTGGCGGCGGTCGGGATGTGGCTGGTCGCCGTCACGCCAAAACCCGGAGGTGCATGATGGGCGACAAGATGACCGTCACGGTTTCCATGAAGAAGGTGTGGCGTGTGCAAACGCTGACGCAGGCGTTGCGAGTGGCATATCGCGCCCTGGCAAAAGACCTGGCGGCGCTGGAAGAGATACGGGAGGCGCAGGCTGAGGCCAAAAGAGCCCTGGATGCCGTGGAAATGGATGAAGATGTCTCGTCCACGATACTGAGGGTGCGCCGCTGGGAAGATGCTGTTACAGCGGGGCGGCATGTACGCTTTTCTTCCCGCGGGGCGCAGATATTTGAAGGAGGTGAGGCGTGAAGCAAAATGAGGTTTCCCTCGCGAGGGGTGCGCTGCTGGAAGCATTGCAAGCGGCAGGGTCGGCTGTGGCCGTGCGCCCGACGTTGCAGGTGCTGGGTTCGCTGTTGCTGGAAGCGGTTGAAGAGCGGCAGATATTGCGGGTGACAGGCACGGATCTGGAGATGGCGTTGCAGATGGATGCGCGGGCAGCGGTTGGGGCGTCGTGGGGGGCGGTCGTTCCGGCGCGGGAGTTCACGGCATGGGTGAAAGCGCTGGATGAAGGGGTAGTGACGCTGCGCCTCGATGAGGAACGGCAGCGGCTGCAATGCTACAGCGGCCCATCCACAGGCTCGTTTGCCGTCATGGCGGCGGAGGAATTCCCGCCTGTGCCGTTTGAGATGCCGCCGCAGGCTATTGTTTTGGAAGCGGGGTTATTCCGTCGCGTGGCGCGAGATGTAGCGGTGGCGGCTGAGACAGATGGTGCGCGCCCCGGGTTGGCGGGGGTTGTGTTGGCGGGCCAGGGCGACGGATTGGAGGCGGCAGCGTCCGACGGATACAGGCTCGCCGTGCTGGCGTTAGGGGAAGCGAAAATGCCCTCGGCGCCTGTTGTGATCCCGGCTGAGGTCTGGCGAAAGGCTTCCCCCTATGTGGGCAGCGAGACGGTCACCGTAGGCTGGAATGACAGGTATGCGATTTTTGCGCTGGATGAGCACGTGCGAATGATGAGTATGCTCATCGGCGTTGAGTACCCACCCTATCGCCAGATTGTGCCAGAGCGGTTTGGGGTCGTCGGCCGAATACAAAAGCGGCTGTTGCTGGCTGCCCTGCGGCAGGCGACTGTGTTTGCGCCCGGAAGTGGGGCTGTGCGGCTGGATTTCACGGCCACCGGGCTGGAAATATCGGCGCACTCAGCAGAACTGGGGGAAGGCCAAGCCGCAGTGCCGATGGCGTTGGAAGGTGAGCCGTTGACGATTGGGATGAATGTGAATTTCCTCTACGACGCTGTCAGAAGTGTTGAGTCAGAAACTGTCGTTTTGCAGGGGAATGCCCCCCAGTTGCCCTGGATGGTGAGCGGCGCTGGCGACGATGCCTTTTTCCACATCATCATGCCGATGAGTTATGAGGAGCGAGCATGAGCGAGCGGCCGTGGATGACGAATGATGTGGTAGAGACGCCTAAGGGGCGCGGCGTTGTCCAGGGATGGATGATGGTCGAAGGCGCCCCTCAGGTGCTGGTGCGTCTGCGGGTACCTGGCGAGAGCGTTCCGGAATGCGAAACGCCGCGGGCAAAAGTGAGCAGTCTGTGGCTGTTTCCGCCAAATGCTTTGCAGCGATGGAGACAAAAGCGATGAGCGGTGTTTGGATGGCTTGTATCATAGCGGCATTGGCTGAGGGGTTTCTGCACTATTTCCCCTGGCGCCTGTTGCTGGGGAGGGACCTTCCTCGCCCCGCAGCATACGTGTTGGGCGTGCTGGCGTTTGCGGCGCCGTATGGCGTGTGGCTTTGGCGGCGTGACCCGATGGCGGCGATGGCCCTGGCGGCCGTTGTGGCGGTGGCTGGAGCGGCAGTCGTGGGGCTGTATGCTTTGGACTGGGTGCTGGATGCTGCACGGGCCCGTAAAGAGGCTGAGGCACGTGAGCAGGTGATAAGGGCGGCGGTGCTGGATGAGCAGGCGTAAGGGGCATGACAAAGCCGCCGTGGAGCGGCGAGGGCGGTTGGAAGATGCTGTGGCCGTGTTGGTCAGAGCAGAGATTGTTCTGCCGATGGTGCGCTTGCGGGTGGCTCAGGCGTTGGACCGTACAGGGCTGGAAGCGCTTCTTGCGCCGGCGTTGGAAGATTTGGTGGCCACCGAGCGCGCCCTGGCGCGAGCCAAACGAATGATAGCCAGAGAAGCCGAAGGCTTTCCAGATGGGAATTGCAGTAGCAGGGAACGCGCCAAAACTGCCCCCGTGGGCGTGCATCCGGGGCTTGGGCGCGGCTGCGCTCAAAACGCGGGCGGCGGCCCCGAAAAACATGCAACATAATCTGGGGTTATGTTGCATGTTTTGAGAAAAGCGCCCATGGGGAGGGGGGATGGGCGCTGAAAAGAGCAGGGCGCTATCTGCCCCAAAGTCGGGCTGGCGAAAATTCGCAGCAATTTCGTAGAAACGGGAGATGGGCTGTGGTTGACTACGCAGAGGAAGTCAAGCGCCGCGTGCGCATTGAAGAAATCATCAACGCCGATTGCCCCTTGAGGGGGTCCGGGCGCTACCTGCGATGCGCCGAACACGATAGCCTGGTGGTAGACACGCAAAACCAGGCCTATTACTGGAACAAAGAAGGCGAACAGGGCGATGTTTTTACCTGGGTCATGGCTCGCAAAGGGTGGGATTTCAAGCGAGCGTTGGAGTATCTGGCGCAAAAGGCTGGCGTCACCATTCGCTATTCTGACGAGCAGATGAAACGAATCGCGGCCTCCAGGCGACGAGAAACCGCCTTTGCGTTGGCCGCTCACGTGATGCACGCCTGGTTGTGGGAAGACAAAGAGGCCCTGAGTTATGCCCGAAGCCGTGGATGGGGTGAGGAAACCATCAAAGCGGCTCTACTGGGGTTTACCGGGCGCTCAACTGCTGCTGCCGTGAAAGCATTGCGCGCCGCATTCGAGCGCGAGGGCATTGACCCCGAAAGCCCGGAAGCCATTGCCGTTTTGGGCTTCCGGGGTGATGTGGAGGGCTGGGCGAAACGTCATGGCGTCAGCCCTCTGGGGCACTGGGTGAAAAGTGGGTTCATTCCTGGCCTGCTTGGACGGCGGCGATTGGTGTACCCCCATGTGCTCTTTGGGCGTGTAGTCTACCTCAGTTCTCGCAACATCCTGGGAGATGACGCGGAGAGAAAAGCCTATAACCTGCCGGTGGCATTAGCGGGGCAGCGTCAGCCCTATTTCAACCACGCCTACCGGCACAACGCCGATGAGGTCGTTATCGTTGAAGGCCAGGCCGACGCGATCAGCCTGGCGCAATGGGGCATCGCTGCTGTGGCAACAGCAGGCACTGGCTGGAAGGATTTTGCCGAAACGCTAAAGCAGATTCAAGAACGGCACAAAGTGCTGTATTACGCGATGGACTCCGACGAGGGCGGGCGGGCCGCCCTGGTCGGGCGAAAGGGAGATTACCCCCTGGCCGATGTATTTAGCCCCATGACGCGTATTGTCACCTGGCCAGAAGTGACCCTGGAAGGGGGTAAACAAGGGAAAGACGCTAATGATTTGCTGAAATTCTTCCATCAGCAAGGCGTGGGGGAGGAAGAACAGGTTAAAAAGGTGCGGGAGGTGTTGGACAGTAGCGAGCCGCTGGCTCTGATCGTGGCGCGCGACGCTGGCACAAAGGTGGGGGCGCGGCGAGACCATGCCCTACAGCGGGCCATAGAAATCATTGCGAAGATGCCCCCCACGATGGTGGCAGCATATCGTCAGCAACTGGCGGAGGCGTTAGGCTATACGATACGCGAGTTCAACAACCTGCTGAAGGCGCATAAAAAAACACATGGTGACGCTGGGGACAAAAAAGACGACCCGCAGGATATTGTCGAAACGCTTGGCGGGTGGTTCCCATTGCCTGCCGAAAACGACGAGGATGACAAGCGGGAAGCAGAACGGGGGTGGCTGCTGGAATATATCTGGGATGCGAAGAAACAGCGCCCGCTGCTGGCCTACCGTGACCCTGATGGGAAAGTGGGTACCGCCAATTATGTGGATATTGGCGGCACGCGCTATGTGCCAGTGAGTGACGATGACATCATCAAGGCCGGCGCAGTCATTTTCCCCAGAGCCTTAGGGCCATTGAAGGAAACACGCGAACTGGTGGCCATCCTGACCGCCTTCATGCGGCGGTATTTCTTGCTCGACAACCCGTTGTACTACAAACTGGTGGCCTATTACGTGCTGCTGACCTGGCTCTATGATGCATTCAGCGCTGTGCCCTACCTGCGGGCGCAGGGCGACACCAACACGGGCAAAAGCGAACTGATGCTGCGAGTGGGGCACGTGTGTTACCGGATGATTTTGACCACCGGGGCATCATCTACCGCTTCTCTGAAATTTGCCCTGCACACTTATAAGGGCACAGCGTTCATGGATGAGATGGACATTGCCGACAAGTTCGATGAGCGCATCGTCATTCTGAATGTGGGGGCGATGAGGGACCAGGCCAAAGTGTGGAACATGCAGGAAGTCAGCAAAGGGGACGGCACGCGGGGATATGCGGCAAAGGTCTCCAATGTGTACGGGCCGAAACTGATCACGATGTACGGCGAGTTCAGCGACCCGGCGACCGAAGGGCGCTGCCTGACGCTCAAATTGACCGAAAAGGAACCCATTGAACTGGCGCAGGCGGGCATTCCCACTGAAAAAACGCAAAAATTCTACGAAGAGGCTGAGGCTATCCGCAATCTGCTGCTGCGGTGGCGATTGGAGCACTGGCAGCCGCGCATTGAACTGGACGCCGACCTGGCCGATATGCATGTAAGTACACGTATCAACCAGGTCACGATGCCCATCAAATGGATTGCGAAGAACAAAAGCGATGACCCACAATTGCTGAAAGATGTGGAGGCCTTCACAAAGGCCATGTATGACGAAATGGTATTCAAGCGCTCGCTGGGCACCGACGCCCGCGTGATGGACGCCATCGTGGCCGCTTTGAACGACGAGGATTATATGACTTATGTCATGGAAGGCGATCTGGAAGGCTTTGGCGTCGTAAAGTACATCCTCTACAAGCACCTCGCCAGCATTGCCAATGACATCCTTGATGAGATGAACCTGCTGGACGGCGAGGATGAGGAGGAAACCAAACGGCGCAGAAAGACGGGCATCAGCCCGCGAACGGTGGGGAAGATAGCCCGCGAGGTGCTGAGGCTGCCGGTGAAACGCACTAAAAAAGGCTATGTAGTGGTACTGGATGAAGGCCGAATTGAGGTTCTCAAGCGTAAATATGGGCTGGCATGATTGTAGGTTTACTAAGGTTGGTGAACTGATGAACTTGGTGAACTTATTTCGGGCACTCTGGAGAAAAATTTGTTTTGTCGCACCGCGGCGCAAAACAAATTTGTTTTGGAGGGGCGGAAAACAAGTTCACCTGGTTCACCAGTTCACCAAGTTGCGCAAACCTACAAAGGGCTTTTTGATTATGTCGCATTTTTGGGCTAAAGAGGTGAACCAGATGAACATAGGTGAACTTATATGTTGCTTAGCGGCAAAAATTTGCCATGGAGAAAGGCCGGGTTGGTGAACCTGGTGAACTTTGGTGAAGATAGCGATGTCGTAAGTTCACCCAAGTTCACCAAGTTCACCGCGAAGCGGGTTTAGCAGAGGTGAAACATGCAAAAAGTTGTAGATGTAACAGAAACCATTGCCGACCGCTTGGGCTACGATGGCTGGTACACACTGCACTTGCTGAGCCATGTGCCGGTAGACGCTGATGCATTGCGCCTGCGGGCGCCGGAGGCAGCGCGTGGCTATGCTATGGTGAAAACCTGGGAGGATGAGGTACGAATGTATCACGCCGAGGTCCGTTGGCCGATGCGCGGGCTGGTGCGATGGGTGGTGCGTTCGCGTGGGGCGCAAAAAGATTTGTGGCAACGGCTCATGGTATTGTGGTGGATTGGTAAAGGCGGGCGCATCAGCACGGCGGCGCTGGTGGCTGCCGATGCCTACCAGCGGGCGACGGGCGATGCGGGGATTTTTGGCTGGGTGCGCCGGATGCCGTCAGGGATGAGCGAAGGCGGAGATGTGGCGCTGCCTGGCGGCGATATCTTGGTCGTAGGCGAGGCGTATTGGGTGCCTCGCGGATTTGTGGCCGTAAGCGGCAAGGAGGCGAGATGGACAAGGTATGGAAATGCCCCAACGGGCACATCTTAGGGCTTGCACGGCGCCAGAAGGTCAATGGACGCTGGGTTACACGGCTCTTGCTCTATCGCGAGGCTGTGGACACAGCAGCGGAGCGCCCCGCCGAGGTGGATGTGGTGGCGGCCATTGAGGGCACGGCGCTGGATGTGCGCTGCTCAGTGTGCGGTGCGGTTCGCTCGTGGTCGGTAGGGCAGGATGCGCTGGAGCGGTTGTTGGCCAGTGTGTATCGCTCGCACGATCATGCTCGTGCGCTCAAAGTACAAGAGCCATGAAATTTTGTTGCAAAACAAAAAGCGGTTCCCGCCTTTGCGCCATGCATGCACGGTTTAGTATCTCGCGCGATGGGTGTTTTTGGAGTGTTAATGATGATTGTAAATGCGAACGCATTACATATTCCTTTGGCTGATGAAAGTGTCCAATGCGTTATTACTTCCCCGCCCTATTGGGGGCTGCGCGACTATGGTGTAGATGGGCAACTTGGTTTGGAGTCAACTCCGGAAGAATATATTTCTAATATGGTGCAAGTCTTTCGGGAAATATGGCGCGTGCTTCGCCCAGACGGGACGTTATGGCTAAATCTGGGTGATAGTTATGCTGGCAGTGGAGGAGCGGGTGGCGATTACAATCCTGGCGGGCTGAGAAAGGGGCAGCCGCGATACCCTGGTACAGCCAAACTTGTACGGTCAAAACGTGTGCCACGCGGTAAGGGGTCGGGGCGGTGGGGCGGTGGTGATAGGAAGGTGCTCAATTTGCCTGCGAAAAATCTGATAGGCATTCCCTGGCGAGTGGCCTTTGCGCTACAGGCAGACGGCTGGTATTTGCGGCAAGATATTATTTGGCACAAGCCCAACCCTATGCCAGAAAGTGTGCATGACCGTTGCACGCGGGCACACGAATATATTTTTCTGTTCGCAAAATCTTCGCGGTACTATTACAACGCTGATGCTATCGTCGAGCCAGCAGTTGGCGGCCACAGCGCGACCGCCGCCTCGTTCAGGCGAGGCAGCGGAAAGCGAAGTATCCCGGTTCTCCCTGGGAAAGCCGCCACGCACAGACTGAGCAGGCCAGACGTGCGATACAACGGCCCGACCCGAAATCGGCGCAGCGTTTGGACCGTTGCTACGCGGCCCTATCGGGGCGCGCATTTTGCTACATTCCCGCCGGAATTGATTGAGCCTATGGTATTAGCGGGAAGCCGCCCAGGCGACATTGTATTAGACCCATTTGCCGGGACGGGTACTGTTGGTCAGGTGTGCATTAAATATGGTCGGCGCTTTATCGGGATAGAACTTAATCCCGACTATATCAAACTGGCACAGCGGAGAACCTCTAATGTCCAAATCGCCCTTTTAGCCATTGGCTATAATGCCAGAAGGAGCAAGGAGCCATGAAGTGCAGTTGGGACTTTTGGTGTGTTTTGGGGAACATCGCTTTTGCGCTGCTGGTGATTTGGGATGTCGTGGCGTTTTTCTATCTACTTTCTATTGCCTTCACGACATGCTGGCCGGGTCTGCGCTGAGCCGCCGCCGCTGAACGACTTGCTTGACATTTCCGCGCGGATGTTCTAAAATAGAGTTGACAAACGAGCAGGCCCAGCAGATGGCGGGGCCGAACGCCGGAGATGAGCGCCCGGCAGTTGCTTCCCGATTTTTTCGGGCGGCGGCTGCCGGGCGCTTTGGCGTTAAACAGACGTGAGGAGGCAGGGCTAATGGATGCCAATTTTTTGAGCGCTCTTGCGGGCGTGTTGCTCTCGCTGATTTTCTCGTACGTCCCTGGGGCGCGCCAATGGTACGGGGCGCTGGACGGTGTGCACAAACGTCTGGTGATGCTGGCCTTCTTGCTGGCTGCCGCCCTGGTTGTTGTGGCTGTGGCCTGCAGCGGCTTTGGCCCCGATTTCCAGGTTGGTGTAACCTGCGACCGCAGTGGGCTGGTGGTTTTGGCAAAAGCGTTTATCACGGGCCTTGCGACCAACCAGGCAACCTATTTGGTTTCCCCGCCTATCAGCAAAGGGTAAGCCATGCAGGGCGAAGTGTGGGTCAATTTGCTGACACAGGTGCCCCTGGCGGGGCTTTTCATCTGGGCAATGCTCATGGTGCTGGACAAGAGCAATAAGTTCCAGATGGAGATGATGCGGCGATGGGACGACAAACAGGCCGAGCGCGATGATGTGTGGCGCAAGTTTCTCGACGAGCAGCGCAAGGCAAACAATGAGGCGCTTTTGCACATGGGCGAGGAACTCCGTGCCATGCGTGAGACGCTGATTGCTCACGACAACCGCATGGCGGATGCGGTAGAGGCTATGCGGCAGCGTGTAAGGAGCAAGCCATGAAAGTTATTGTCACGGCTCAAAGAGGGTTGAATGTGCGCTCGTGCAGCAGCATCGCCTGTAAACGGGTGGGGGTGCTTTCACACGGGACCATCGTTGATGTCCTTGAACGTCACGGCGTATGGGGGCGGATCGCCGCTCCGGTGACCGGATGGTTGCATATGGGGTATACCCGCCCTGTGCACGATGACGAGGCCTCGTGGCTGCCTGTGGATGCGCTGGATATGTCGTATTACCAGCGCCGCCTTAGCAACCTGTTCTGGAATGGCGCAGTGCGGCCGTGGATGGTCATCCTCAAGGCCACACAAGGCACATTCATTCTCGATTCGCGCTTTGGGGAACGGTGGGCGCGCCTGCGCTGGGTAGGTTGGCGACGGGCTGCCTATCATTTCTACGAGCCCGATGTATCCGGTCTGGAACAGGCCAAGGCGTTCTGGCGCGTGGCGAGCACCCAGCCCGGCGAATTGCTGGCGCTGGATTTCGAACGATTCCCCCAAACGTGGAGCCATGGGCGCGTGCGGCGTGAGGTCAAGGATTTTCTGGCCTACCTGGAAGACAAAAGTGGCTCGCACCCGCTGATTTATACCCGCGCCGATGTGTGGGACGGCGTTATGGGGGCGGATGCCTGGCATCGGGACTATCCGCTCTGGGTAGCGCATTACTCCCAAACCGCAGAGACCCCCTTGCTGCCCGTGGCATGGGACCAATGGGCATTGTGGCAGTATGGCATTGGCCAATGGCCCGGCGTGAGCGGGAAAGTGGACCGCAACCGCGTACACAAGGATTTTGCCGAGGCTCTCGATGGGTAAGGTCGTTTTCCCTGTGGCAGCCGATGGACGGGTGCAGCGCGTTTTTGGTTTCGTCGACTGGGAGCGTTATGCCCAGAGCGGCGGCGTGCATACCGGGGTAGACCTGGCTGCGCAAGGCGGGAAGGCTGTTTACGCGGTGGCAGATGGCCAGGTGATTTCTGTGGCGCGTGGCGAGGTGGCTGTTGAGCACGAGGGCTGGGTCTCGGTGTATCGCCATGTGACGGCCATCCGGGTCCATCCGGGCGATGCCGTGAAGGCAGGCGATCTGATTGCTGCTGTAGGGCGCCGAGGCTATTTGCATTATGAAGTCAGATTGAACGGAGAAACAAGGCCAGACGCCGCAGGGCTGCAGGCTATCTGGGCAGGTGAAGCGTGGGCGGTAGACCCACTGCGGTGGCTGGCCATGCAACTCCCCCAGGCGGTTTATTGCGGCGGCGTGGTGGCGCATCCAGGCGTGCGGGTTTATGCCGACCACAATTTACAGAGTCAGCAGGTGGGTTTTCTCCCGCAGGGAGCGCCTGTCGAAGGCATGGAAATGTGGTGGGATGTGCATGGCACGATATGGATGCGCCTGCGGGCATTGCCGGCGATGTGGCTGATTACTCAAGAAGGTTTGATGCGAGTCAAGGTGAAACAGTGCAATGGCTGATTACCGGCGTTTTCGGCAAATGAGCATGGCGGAAATTGCCGATTTCGGCGCGGCGTTTGCCGATGCTGAGGAAAGCGGCGGCGACAAACCGTTGAGTTACGCCGAGATCCGGGCGCGGGAGATGGCCGCCAGGAAGGCGCTGGAGGGAAGCGAGGCACTGCTCAACAGCGGGTGGGCTGAGACCTATCATCGGCTGATTCAGGCAGGGTGGCGGTGGCGCATCGCCGCGTATGTGGCCTGGGCGAGCACGCCGCGGAAAGGGCGCTGGCCGCGCACGCAACAGGAACTGGCTACGGAGGTGCTTGGCCTGGCGAGCGACCGGCGGATCGCCGAATGGCGGCGAAAATACCCGGAAATCGACCAGGTGATTGCCGATTTGCAGGCTGAGGCGCTGCTGGACGCGCGGGCCGACGTCATTGCAGCGCTCAAGGCGAGCGCGAGCAATCCGAGTTATCGGCACGCCGCAGACAGGAAACTGTATCTGGAAATGACCGGCGATTACATTCCGGTCAACAAACTGGTGGCTGAGTTGAAGCGGCGGGGGCTTGGCCCCGACGACATTAGATCAATGCCAGAGGAAGAATTGCGGGCCATTATGATGGCTGCACGACAGAGGCTGGAGGGCGGCGATGCCGAGGATTGACCCGTTGCATGCACGGGCGGAACTGGCGGCGCGGGAACTTGCTCGACGGCGGCTGCTCGATTTCGCCACCTATACCCTGCCGTGGTACCAGCCGGCGGCGCATCATCGCCTCGTGGCTGAGGCATTGGAGCGGGTACTGCGCTATGTGGAAACCGGCGGACGAGAGGGCGTTGGCCGTTTGCTGATTTTCATGCCGCCCCGGCATGGCAAAACCCAACTGGCGAGCAGGATTTTTCCGGCGTGGGCGCTGGGGCGCAACCCCGACCTGAGGGTGATTCTGGCAAGTTATGGCGCTGACCTGGCTGTAGAAAACAGCCGGGCGGTGCGCGACCTGATCCGAGATGACCGCTATCAGGCGGTGTTTGGGGCGCTTTCCGCAGTTGACACCCCTGTGCAGGTGAGCGACGAGAGCCGCTCGGCGCAGTCGTGGGAAGTGGCGGGCAGGCGCGGCGGCGTGGTGGCGGCAGGTGTGGGCGGCGCGATTACGGGCAAAGGCGCCCATTTACTCATTTTGGACGACCTTTTCAAGAACCGTGACGAAGCCGAAAGCGCGGCGGCCCGTGAACGGGTATGGGCGTGGTGGCGGAGCACGGCGTATACCCGTCTGGAGGACGGCGGCGCTGTGGTCGGGATGATGACCCGCTGGCATCCGGATGACTGGGCCGGGCGGTTGCTCAGGATGATGGTAGACGATCCAGGCGCAGACCAGTATGAGGTGGTTTGCCTGCCCGCTCTGGCCGAAGGCGAAGCAAGCGCCGAGGAACACGCCAGGGGGCTGCGAGATGGTGTGTGGATCAACCTGAGCGACCCGCTGAAGCGAGCAGAAGGCGCTGCGTTGTGGCCGGAGAAGTATGGCGAAGAAGACCTGGCGCGCATCCGTACCAACATTGGGCCCTATGATTGGGCAGCGTTGTATCAGCAACGGCCTTATTCTCGCGAGGGGGATTTCTTCAGGCGGGAATGGTTCGTGGTGGTGGACAAGCCGCCCGCGCCGGAAGATATTGTGCGGCGGGTTCGCTATTGGGATAAGGCCGGCGGGCGCACGCGCAAAAGCGGCAAGGATTACACCTCAGGCGTGCTGATGGCATTGACCAAAGACGGGCTTTACTACGTTGAGCATGTGGCGCGGCGGCGCATTTCCGCGGCGGAGCGTGATGCCTGGATGGTAGAGGTCGGGAAAACCGACGCTCTGCGCTCAGGCCCACGAGTAGATATCTGGCATCAGCAGGACCCGGGGACGGCAGGCGTGGACAGCGCCCAAATGACCAACCGGCGCTTCGCAGAAGCCGGATTGCGGGCGCAGTTCGAGACTGTGAGCGGGAGCAAGGAAGTGCGAGCGGGCCCCTGGGCTTCCATGTGTGCTGCGGGTGTCGTGAGGTTGGTGCGCGGGGCGTGGAACGCCGATTTCATCGATGAGCATGTGGCGTTTCCGTCGGGCGCCTTCGACGACCAGGTAGACGCCGCATCGTCGGCGTTTGCCAAAATTGTGCAGGGCAAATTGCGGCGCGAGAGCAGGATCTTATGAGCGTTTTAGGGCATTTGTTCGGGAAACGGCGGCAAGGCAAGGCCACATTGACACTCCCCGGCGGGTGGCAACGCTTTGTGGCATCCGTGCCCTTTGGCGATTTTGCGGGCACTGTAGAGGACGCGTATCGGCGCAACGCCACCGTGTTTGCCTGCATGCAGATCCTGCAATGGTCGTTTCCGGAGCCTGAGTTGTGGGCATGGGAGACACCGCCCAACATGCCGCGCCCGGTGCGGATTTCCGGACATCCGCTTCGGCGGCTGATGACGCGGCCGAACCCTGATATGGGTGAGGCCGAGTTATACCAGACGGTCATTACCTACGCTGCTTTGGGCGGCAATGCTTATCTGTGGAAGCAGCGAGACCGAGACGGGCATGTGATGGCGCTGTGGCCGTTCCACGATGGACAGATTACGCCGGTGGCCGGGCGTTCTACCGCTGAGGGGGTGGTGGCGTATTATGTGTTGCGGAGTCGAGAGAACGCAAACCCGTGGCGCGTGGAGCGCCATGACACCCTGACCGGCGTGGCGATTCCCAAAAGCGAAATCGTGCACTGGAAATGGGCAGTGGACCCGCTCAACCCGGAGCGCGGCATGGGGGCGTTAGAAGCGGCGGCGGGTGATGTGCGGCTGGCGAACGAAATACGGGATTTTGTGTATTCATACCTAAAGAACGACGCCGTACCGCCGCTGGTGGTGACATTGGCCGAGGGTGATGTGGAATTGACGGATGCCAAAGTGCGGCGGCTGCGAGAGCAATGGAAGGATGCTCACAGCGGCGCTAACCGAGGCACACCGGCTTTTCTGGAATATGGCATGGATGCCAAAATGCTGGGGTACAGTTTGAGGGAATTGGCCTACGACGCCCTGGCTGACGGTCCTGACGCGGCAATCTGTGCGGGCTTCCACATTCACCCTTCGGTGGTGGGGGCGATGGTGGGGCTGAAACACAGCACCTATAGCAATTTCGAGGAGGCCAACCGCGCCTTAGCGCTGCAAACGCTGGTACCGCTGTGGCGGTCATTTGCGAGCGAGATGCGGCAGAGCCTTGCAGGTGAAATTGGCTATGCCGATGATGTCATCATCCGGTTTGATCTGAGCGAGGTGGCGGCGCTGCAGGATTCTCAAAATGCCATCGAGGAGCGCCTGGGGCGGGCGTTCGACCGCGGCGGGATTACGCGGGCCGAATACCGGCGGGCACTGGGCTACGAAGTGACGCCGGAAGATGAGGTGTTCAAGGAGAACTTAGCCAGCGTGTGGGTGCCGCGTGGCATGTTACGCACTGCCGACCCGGAGTTGCTTGCGGCAGAGGCCGAGCGTCGCGGGGGGAAACGCACCGGCGAATGGGAAGAGAAATCAGCTCGCGACACGGCAGCGGCGCTGCGGCGAATCCGGCGCGGGCTGTTGCCCCAGATGGAAGCCAGCCTCAAGGGGTATTTCCGGGCCGTGGCGGAACGGGTGGAGCAGGCGATCAAGGAAAGCGGAAGCCCCAAGGGGCGGAAGAGTATTGGGCCTGATGATGCTGAGGGGCTGTTGAACGCCGCCGATGGCGGCGAATTGGAAGATCTGTTGAAAAAGTATTACGCCCAGATATTGGAACTCTCGTGGGAAGTGTGGAATGTGTCGCTGGGCGTGCATGTGGCATTTGATCTGAAGGGCCCGCTGGTGACGCAGGTTTTGGCAATGGCGGGCACACGGGTGAAGGATATCCATGAGACCACGCTGGCGGCGCTGCGTGAGACATTGCAATATGGCGCGGAGCACGGGTGGGGTGTGGACGACCTGGTGCGCGGCGACCAGGAGGCTGGTGTGCGCGGCATTCGCGAGATTGTGGAAGAGACCTACGCCAACCGGGCGCGGGCCATTGCGCGCACGGAACTGGGCACGGCCCAAAACCTGACTGCGGCGCAACGCTATCGAGACGCAGGCGTGACCAAGGTGGAGATTTTGGACAATGGCGCCGAGGACGATGACGATGCGTGCCAAATCGCCAACGGACAAATCTGGAGTGTGGACTATTTCGAGGCGCACCCTTTAGAGCATCCCAATTGCACACGGGCAGCGGCACCCTATTTTGGCGGCCGGCCTGTTGACAGGGCATAGGAGGCGAGCAGTGGAGCGTAAGCGAGTAACGCATTACATCAAGAGCCTGGACGAGGCAACCCGTACCGTCACGGGCATTTTCGCCGTGCACGGGAATATTGACGACGGCGGCGACATGAGCGTGCCAGGGAGTTTCAGCAAGCATTTAGACCAGAAACGGGTGCGCTTTTTGTGGAACCACGACAGTTGGCAGCCGCCGATTGCCAGCATTTTGAGTATCCGCGAAGTGGGGCGGGAAGAACTGCCCCCGCAGGTGCTGGAGAAGGCCCCGGAAGCCACCGGCGGCGTGGAAGTCACGCGCCGCTATTACGAGGGCGTGCCGCTGGCGGATTGGGTCTGGAAGGCCATTCTGGCAGGCGATGTGACAGAAATGTCGTACGCGTATGAGGTGTACGACTATGAAATGCGAGATATCGGCGACCGCAAGGTGCGGGTGTTGACCGAGATGAAATTGTTTGACATCTCGGATGTGAACTGGGGGATGAATCCGGCAACAGCAGGGGTGAAAGGGGTCATACCGGGGGCCGGTTTGACCTTTTCGGAACACTCAGAAGCCGTGGTGTCCGCGGTGGAAGAGTTTTTGGTGCGCGTGAAGGACAGAAAGGCCTTCCGCGAGCAGGAAGGCCGGACGCTGAGCGAGACGGTATGGAAGCGCTTGCAGAAACTGCACGAGGATCTCACGGCGCTTTTGGAGGCCACAGAGCCGCCCGCCGACCCGCAACAGGCGCTGGCCGAGTTCGTGCGATTTCAGCAAATTCTGGCATCGATGTGAGGAGAGTTGACCATGACCGACAAACTGAGTGTGAAAGCCATCCAGGAAGAACTGGATGCCAAGCGCGATGCGCTGATGGAGATTTTCGACAAGACCAAGACCGACGACGGCTTCCAGATGACGCCTGAGCAAATCGAACAGGTGCGGAGCCTGAACGAGGAACTGGACGGGCTGCGGAAGAAACTGGAAGAGGCCAAGCAGGTGGACAGCACCTATCAGGCGCTGGTGCGTGAAATCAAGGAGGCGCAGCGCGCGCAGGTCGATTTGCCGCTGGTGGGCGGCGGCGAGGCGAAGCAAGCCCCCTTGACGCTGGGCGAGTTGTTTGTGAAGCATCCGGCGTATGCCAAACGCGGACGCGGCCGGGACATCCTGGCGGATTTTCCGGATGTGGACATGAAGGCCATGCTGACCAAGGCCACGATGGCCACGACCGCAGGGTTCGCTCCGGAGACGACCCGCACCGGGCGCGTGGTGGGCTACGCAGTGCGCCGCCCGACCGTGGCCGACCTGATTCCGCAGACGACCACCGACCAGAGCGCCATCGTCTACATGGAGGAAACCACCTTCACCAACGCCGCCGCGCCGACCGCTGAAGGTGGGGCTTACCCCGAGAGCGCGCTGGCATATACCGAGCGCAGCGAGACCGTGCGCAAGATCTCCACCTTCATCCCGGTGACCGACGAGCAGATGGAAGACGCCCCCCAGGTGCAGTCGCTGATTGACAACCGCTTGCTGTTGATGCTGCGGTTGGCCGAGGAAGACCAGTTGCTGAGCGGTAACGGCACCGCGCCGAATCTGACCGGTTTCCTCAACAAGACAGGCGTCCAGGCGCAAGCGCTGGGTTCCGACCCCGTGCCGGATGCCATTTACAAGGCGATGACCTTAGTGCGCTCCGGCGGGTTCGCTGAGCCGACAGCGCTGGTAATCCACCCCAACGACTGGCAGGATATCCGCCTGATGCGCACCACCGACGGGCTGTACATCTGGGGCAATCCCAGCGAGCGCGGTCCGGAAAGCGTGTGGGGCCTGCCTGCGGTGATCACCACGGCCATTGTGGAGAATACTGCGCTTTTGGGCGATTTCGCTCTTTACGCCGAACTGTTCCGCAAGCGCGGCGTGACGATCAAGGTTTCCGACAGCCATGCCGACTTCTTCACCAACGGCAAGCAGGCTATCCGCGCCGATGAGCGCATTGCGCTGGCTATCTACCGCGCGAGCGCGTTCTGCAAGGTGACCGGCATTTAGCCGAGCGAGGTGACGAAATGAGCATCATCCAAGGCGGAACGCAAATCCCAGGCTATGGGCCGTATCTGAACGACGGCGCGCCGACGGACGGTGCGACCATGGCCGGTACAGCCATGAAAGGCGCGTTGCTTATCGACACGGCCAATGGCGTGCTCTACATCAACACAGGCACGCAAGAAAGCCCGGCGTGGACTGTAGTCGGCAGCCAGGCGTAATCGCTGTTTGCTTCACCTTTCTCCTTTCGCAGGGCGGCCTCTGCCCTACGGGGGCCGCCCGAAAGGGGAGGAGGTATCCCTGTGAGCGTAACCTCTGTAAACGAAGTGCGGTTGTTAGTGCCCGCGGCAAAGGTGCTGAGCGACACCGATTTGCAGGCAGTGATCAACCGCGTGGAGGCGGAGATAGCGGCCATCATTGGCGGGCCATATGCCGAAGACGAAGACATCACGCTGACCCTGCCAGGCGGCGGGAAGTATCTCCCGCTCCCGCGACGAATCAACCAGGTGGTGAGCGTGACGGTTTATGCTACGCCCGCTGACGACGGAAGAGCATTGGACGATGCGGAGTACATGGTCTGGCCGCAAGAGGGCCTGCTGGAGCGGGCGGGCGGCCGTTGGGAGCCGCGCGTTGTGGTGGTTTTCCAGCCCGTTGATGACCGTGAACAATGGAAGCAGGCCGTCATTGACCTGGTACGGCTTGATATCGAGCGCACAGCCCAGAAGCAGGAATCCGTGGGCGGGGAATACAGTTACTCCGCCCCGGACTGGGAAAGGGAGCGTCGCAAGATCTTGCGGCGGCTGCGGTTCGTGGCGGCAGGCTGAGATGAGCATTTACGTGCATTTCATCCATTCGTGCGTCATCGGACACCGGGCGCCCACGGGCGAAACGGATGCCCACGGGAACCCTATCTATGCATGGGTGGATGGCGACGCCGTGGACTGTCGTCTGGTAAGCCGCCAGATGCGAGACGCGCAGGGGGTGGCGGCGGATGCCACGGCAGCAGGGAAGTACCGCCTGCTGTTGCCTGAGGGCACGACGATAGACGTGGGCGACCGGGTGACGGTGTTTGACGAGGGCGGCTCGGCGATGCCGCAACGATTTGAGGTTAATGGCGTATTGCCCCGGCGGGCGCGTACGCAACACCATGTGGCAGCCCTTGTGGAGGCAGTAGGGTGAAGTGGCTTGCATGGCGTGACAAGGAGATGATTGCGCTGATGTTGGACGCGGCCAGAGGGATGGCCACGGAACTTGACCAGCGTGTTGTGCGCGATGCCAAGCGACAGTTGACCAAAGACCCACCCCACGGGGTGCGCACCGGCACCATGCGGCGGGATATCCACGCTGAAAAGCCCAAAGTCGACCTGGGCCGCCTGCAGGTGAGCGTCAAAGCGGGCACAGGGGTGCGCTATGCGCCGTTTGTGGAGTTTGGGCACCAGTCGTTCCCCGGGTATGCGTTTATGCGGCTGGCGCTGGCAAAGGTGATGAAAGATGACGCCCCTTATGTTGCAGGGAAGTATGGGTTGAAATGGCGCTCATAGATCCTGTGGAAGTGATTGTGGCCTATCTGACCGGCGGCGTTCTGGGCGCGGCGGCGGAAGGCCGGGTGGCCACCAGGCATCATTACGGCGATGCCTGGCCGGTGGGTGCTTCGGGTGTCGTGGTGACGCTGGACAGGCAGTGGCGGGATGCGCCCGGTGTGGGACGCTGCAGGGTCAATGTGCGGCTGTATGCCCCCACGGATGCTGAGGTGAGCAACCTCGCGTTGCTTCTGGCGCAAATGGAGCGGCGAGAGCGCTTTACGGTCAGTACGACGGCAGGCGAAGCGTTGGTGTACAACTTTTTGCCCGATATAGGCCTGTGGCCTGCGTATGACGAGGTTCTCAAAATGCCGCTGGGTGTGTATCCGGTGGCGATGATGTATGCTGAGGAGGCATTACCATGAAAGACACGAAGAAGATGGAGAACAAGGGGAAGGCCGTGGCGGCCGAAGAAAAGGCCGTTTCCGCCCCTGCGATGGGTGAAGACAAGGCCGTGGCCAAACCCGATTTGGTACGGGTGCGCGTGCGGCCCTTCCGCGGTGTGGGCGGCATCGGCGGGCCGGGGGCGGTGAAGGAAATTCCCGCCGAACTTGCCAAGAGCCTGGCCAAAGACGGTTTCGTGGACATTTTGAAGGAGGAGGATAAGTAACTATGGACGCTTATCAGATTTTAGTTGGAGTAGGCTCAATTTATGTTGCCCCTGCAAACACGCCTAAGCCCGATTTGGCGGCTGAGCCGGGGAGCGAATGGGTGTATTTGGGCGAAACTGAGGATGGGGTGACGGCTACAAAGTCGCAGAGCATTGCCGAGCACAAGAGCGACCAGCGCACGGGGCCTATCAAGGCGACTCGGACGGATGAGAGCATGACGATCGCCACTAAGTTGGTGGCGGCAACGCTGGAGAACCTCTCGGTTGCAATTGGCGGCGCGACTGTGAACGACAATCCGCCTCAAACCGGAGTAATTGGTACCCGAAACATGGGGCTGTATCTGGGCGGCGAGGTAAAGGAATTTGCCATTCTGTTTCGCGGCAGTTCACCTTATGGAGACTATCCGGGGCAGTTTTATGTACCGCGTGGGTATTTCGGCGGCGAGGTAGGGTTGGAATTCAAGAAGGATAAGGAAACGGTGATTCCGGTTGAGTTCCATGCGCTGGAAGATTTGAACGTCGCCGATCCGACAATGCGCTTTGGTGTGGTGGAATATCAGGATGCCCCGGCGCAATAAGGAGATGAAGCATGGCTAAAGTTTTGAAACTTGACGAAGGTATTGAACCGTTGGTTGTGCATTTGGATGGGCGGCAGATTGAAGTGCCTCATCCGGCGGATATGGAGCCCGAGGTATTGGATAGGTTGGCGTCGTTAGGCGATTTTGACGAGGACAACGCTTCGTTTTCGGATGAATTGGCGGCTGAAATTCGCGATGTGGCGCGGGCTATTGCTCCGGGACTGCCGGAAGATATTAGTGTGATGCGGGCGCTTCGCTTTTTGGGGTGGTATGGCAATATTTTGAGTGAGTACCTTGAGGGGTTGTCGTCTGCCCCAAAAGCGGAGGGAAAATCTCGGAGGTCGCGCGAATCTTTGCGGCAATAGAAGCGAGGGCGGCGTTGTGGCTGGGTATGCCGCCGGGAACTTTGAAAACGGCGCGGGAGTACAAAGCCGCAGGTATGCTGGCCGAGGAGGCCCGCGCCGATTTTGTGTTGGCTGTGGCTTTGGGTATCGCCGCCGCGCTGGGTAAGCCACATGATGCCGAAAGGTTGTTGCGGAGAATTTCGCCGCTGGCAGAGCCCGCCAAACGTGGGCGTGTTGTGCCTCCGGCAGTGTTGCAGGCGGCGGGTATCGGTGTGCGATTCGTGAGAGAGAAGCCAGATGGAACTGGGTAAAGCCGAGGTAGAGATACTGATTGATTTGAAGAAAATGGCGGCCACGCTGAAGCTCATCAAAAAGCGGGTGGCTATGGAATTGCAACGCGCTGGCGAAATGGGCAAGGCGGCGTTTTCTAAAGCCATCAGCGGTATTGGCAAGGTGCTCAAGACGGCACTGATAGGTGTAGGGGCTTTGGGAGCCGCCGTTACTGCAGGGGCTGGGCTGGCATTACATGCCAGTAATCAATTGAACACGGCGATGGCGAATGTGGCTTCGCTGGGAAGCGAGGCTGCGGCGCACGTCAGCGAGTGGAAGGGCGAGTTGCAGGCGTTGTCGGTGCAGATGGGCAAGACGACCGACGACCTGGCTGGCGGCCTGTATCAGACGGTTTCAGCGTTTGGCCCTGTGAACGACGCCATGCAGATTCTGGCCATCAACGCCAAAGCGGCCACGGCGGGGCTGGCTCAGACCACAGACGCTATCAATTTGACGAGTGCGGTGACCAAGGCTTATGGCGATATCAGCGCCAAGGCTGTGCAACAGGTTTCCGATTTGGCTTTGAAGACGGTGCAGTTGGGGCAAACGACCTTCCCAGAACTGGCCCAAAGTATCGGACGCGTGACCCCGCTGGCGGCATCCATGCAGATGTCGATGCAGGATCTGTTTGCGGTGCTGGCGACGGCCACAGGCGTCACGGGCAATGCGGCAGAGGTGAGCACGCAGATGAGGGCTGCCTTATCAGCGCTGATGGCGCCGACTGACGCGTTGGCGAAGTTGTATCAGAAATTAGGTTACGCGAACGGTCAGGCCATGCTCAAATCGTTGGGCTTTGGGGGAGCGATGAAGGCCATTGTTGAGGCAGCGAAAAAGAGCGGCAGGCCGCTGCAGGATTTCATCGGCCAGGTGCGCGGACAGGTTCTCGCCCTGGCGTTAGCCAATGGCCTGAGCGACCAGTACACCGAGAAACTGGAAGCCATGCAGCACGCTGCGGGCGCGACCGATGAGGCTTTTCGGGCACAGACGCAGGGCATTTCCAGCGTGGCGTTTCAGTTGAAGCAGTTGAAACAACGGGCTGTTGTGTTCCTGCAAAAGGCAGGCGATGCTCTTGCGCCGTTTGCTGGCCTGGTGTTGAGCAAACTGGTCCCTGCGCTGGATGCCGGAGCGACCAAAATCGAAGCCGTTCTGGAGGCGTTCCACGATCTGCTTACAGGGAGCCGATCGTTTGCCGAGATTCACGATAATCTGACGAAGGTATTCGGCAACGAAATGGGCAATGCCATTTTCGGCTTTATGGATGGCATCCGGCAGTTGGTGAATGGGCTGCGAGAGGGCGGCTTGATGGGCAGCCGCTTCCGTGATGCGCTGGAACGCGTGGGGGGCAGCGGGGCGGTGGCGGCCTTTGATGCCATCGTGAACGGCGTGACCATGGCCAGGGACGCTCTAACGAACTTATGGAACGTGGCAGAGCCGTTCATCACGGGGACGGTCATTCCCTTCGTGCAGCGACACGGCCCGGCCATCGCGGCGGCGATCGCCGCCATTGGCGCGGCCCTGGCAGCGGCGGCGATTGTTTCAACTATTATCGGGATCGCGGGGGCTATCGCTGCGTTGGTCAACCCCGTAACATTGGTTCTTGCCCTCATTGGGCTGCTGACCGCAGCCTGGGTAAAGGATTGGGGTGGGATTCGGGAAGTTGTAAAAAGCACGGCGAGTGCTGTGAGCAATACGCTTGCTGGTGTGTGGGCAGTGCTGGAAAGATTCGGCAGGGCTATCTGGGAAACTGTAGCGCCTGCGTTTGACGCCATTGGTAAGCAATTATTGCAGGCGAAGGCGTTGCTCGCCGGATTGCCCGTGGCAAATTTGCGTAAGGCGTTTACCAGTCTGGGGCAAATTGTGCGCCGCGTGGCGGTGCTTCTGGGCGGGTTGTTACTCGCCGCCCTTGGCGTGATTGTGGGGGCCATCAGGGGCGTTGTTCAGGGTATCGCGTGGGCGTTGCCAGGCCTGGTATTGCTTTTCAACGGTGTGGCTTTGGTTATTCAGGGGGTGATAGACACGATAGCGGGAGCGGTCAATGCATTATGGGCGTTGGTGCGAGCGGCCCTTGGCAAGGGAAGTTGGGATGAGGTGCTCGCGGCGCTTCGCCAATTGTGGAGCGGTGTGGTGGAGATTCTCAGCGGCCTTGCGGAATCCTTTTTGGGTATTCTGTATGCTTTGCTTTTCGCTGCTATCGGGTTGGTAAGCGGCTTTGTGGAAGGCGTGATAGGCTTCTTTGTCAATCTCTATGACGAGTTGGTAGGGCACTCCATTGTGCCTGATATGCTACATGCCATGCTGAATGTGTTTGTTACAGTGTTGAATGCCATTGTGACGTTTGTCGGAAGTTGGGTTGCAGGTATATTGCGGGGCATTGGACAACTCGCTGGCGATGGGGTTGCCAAAGTCACAAAGTTCGTCAATGAAGTGCACGATGTAATTTCAAAGCGCTTTGATGAGGCAAAAGAGGCGATTACTCGTGCTGTGACTGACGCTCGCGATGCCGTAGAAGAAAAGTTTAGCAACATCGTCAGGAACATAAAAAGCAAGATCGGTGAAATCAAGAAAGCCCTTGATATTGCCGACGACCTCCGAGCAATTGGAGAAGGATTGATAAATGGGCTGTGGAACGGGATGAGAAGTATTTGGAAGAGGATGAAGGACTGGTTGGCTGATAGCGTCAGTACGCTGCTGGAAATTGTCCGATTGATCACGGGGACGCATAGTCCCAGCCGCAAATTTGCAGAAATCGGGCGCTATTGGATGGAGGGCCTGGCAAAGGGTATATCCGACGCTGCCGCCCTTCCCAAAAACGCCTTGATGGATGCCTCGAGCCTGCACGAACTGCCAATTTGGGAGCGTGATATTGCTTTGCTGAGCAGGGCCAATGAAGGGCGGATGGCTGCGCAGCGCAATATTTACAATTCTCAACACAATGTCATCAATGCGCCCGGCCTGGATGCTGAGGCGCTAATGAACCTTCTTTATGCACAGCGTGTTTTAGGCGTCATGGAGGTACCAGGGTGAAAGTGACCTGGACGAATGACAGCGGCGTGGTGCTGGAAATGGGCGATGGCCTGGCGGTCACGATTGTGCGCGGCGTGGGGGGGCTGGACGCTCCGCCCTTGAGCCTGCAGGATGTGCAACGCGGGCAGGCCGCGGGCGCGTATGTCACGGGCTACCGCTGGAAGGCGCGGACGGTGACACTGCCGGTTTCCGTTGAACGATCTGCATGGAACGATGTGGTGGCGGCGCTGGCGACACCGGCGGGGACGCTGAAGGTGGAGCGCAACCGTTCTGGCCAGGGACGCGCGTATTACATCGGCGGGCTGGACACAATGAAGGCGTATCCTGGTGAGTACCGGGGTGTGCTGATGTTCAAGATGCCGTGGCCGTTTTTCCTGAGCAGTTCGGAGGTGTATAAGGCCTTTGTGGCAGACGAACGCCCGCTGGCCTACCCGATGGGCTTCCCGTTTTATGTGTTGGCTGGCAGCACGCTGGCCGATGTGAATGTCACAAACAACGGCGAGACGGAGGCGTGGCCGCGATGGCGGTTGACTGGCCCTGCGGGGCAGTGGGAGTTGCGTAACATTACGACAGGCAAGACGCTGCACATCAACCATCCGCTGGGGGATGGGGAAGTGCTGCATATTACAACCAGGCCAGGGGAAGGAGCGGTGTATGACGAAAGCGGGAATTCTGTGATGGGTGATGTGAGCGGCGCATTGTGGCCGCTGGCGAGAGGGGAAAACCACATTTCTGTCATTGCTACAGACCCAACCGTTGCCACACGGGCGGAATTGTGGTACGCCGACGAGTATTTGGGGGTGTGAAATGATCCGGTGGTATCCGACGGTTGAGGGGGCGCGACTCGGCGAAGTGACTGTATCAACGGCACAAATTGTGTACGAGTTGCACGCGGCAGGGCGCGGGCTAATCACCCTGGCGGGCTTGAACGTTCCACCCTCCGCTGTGGCTCTTGTCGAGGGCATAGACGACAACGGCAAGATCGTGCATCGCTTGTTTGTGAAGAGTGTTCGCGGGGAGGGCAGTGAGGTCGAGCAGGAAGCGACTTTCACGGTGGTGGATGAGATGGGGCGTATTGCCGATGCCAGGGCGTGGCCAGAGCCCACAGGGAATTGGGCGAGCCAGGCAGAGGATGTATTCGTAGGGCAAGCGTCTTCGGCTATCTTGCATTATTTGACCGCCAACGTAGGGGGCGGGGCGTTGCCAGCACGGCGGTATGGCTACGAGTGGCTGGCGCTGCCGGCAGATCCGTTGGTTGGCGATGCTGTTGAGGCGCGAGCGCGTTTCGACAACCTGCTGGATTTATTGAGCGATATTGCTCAGGTGGGCGGCGTTGTGATGTCGTTCGACGGCGAGTTTGTCGTACGGGAACCAACGGCAAGGTCTATAGAACTCAGCGAGGAACTGGGGACAGTAAGTAAGTTGCCCTGGTCGTTTGCCGTGCCTGAAGCGACGGGATTGGTAGCAGGTGGGGCAGGTGAGGGGACAAACAGATTGCTGGTGCAGGTGCAAAATAGCGCATTGGTGCAGGCTTATGGCTGGCGAGAAGATTTCGTGAATGACAACCGCTTTTCGTCTGAGGAATCTCTTCGCCAAAGAGCGTATGCGGCATTGGCAGCACGCGGCGGCGGCTGGGCGGCGGATGCTGTGACGCTCAACGAGAATGTACCCGGGCTACGATGGCGGGCGGACTGGTATATCGGTGACACGTTCCCAGTAAGCCTGCCTGATGGGGTGCACGAGATGATGGTCAAGGGCATTATTGCAAAGTATGACCGCAACGGGGGCCGTGTGCTCAATTTGTCGTTGGTGGAAAGCATGAATTTGCACAGCCCCGCGTGGATGGGCAACGGCCTGGCATTGGACAAGCGCGTGCGACTTCTGGAAACAAAGTGAGGTGGAATGATGAGTGATTGGGACTATCCGTTTCAAAATTCCTACATTCTCAACGAGGCCCAATGGGAAGAGTGGGAGCCCAACATGCACGGCGTTCCCGACGGCGTGAAGCGAGGTGTGTATGGTGAGTTTGAGGTAACACCAGCATCATCGGGGCTGGTGGTGAATGTGGCGGGTGGTGTGGCTGTCGTGCGAGGGTTTTATTGCCGGCGCGAGAGTGCGAAGCCGTTGACGCTGCAGCCGCCAGATACGCAAAACCCGCGTATTGATTTGGTGGTTTTGCGGCGGTCCATAAGCGGCGGTGGTTTTACGCGCATGGTCATTACAGGAGACCCCGCTGCCAATCCGACGGCGCCCAACCCAGCGCAGGACAACGATAATTTAGATCTGCCGTTGGCAGAGGTCTATGTGGCGGCTAACGCGCAAAGCCTGGATGCGGGCGACATTACCGACCGGCGGGTATGGACGAGTGGGCTTGACGAGCACCTGGAAGATGCGAGCAACCCCCATCAGGTGACAACTGCTCAAATCGGCGCAGCAACAGCAGCCGACTTGCAAGCGCATGAGGGCGACACCAACAACCCCCACCAGGTGACTTATGACCAGGTTGGGGCAGCCCCCGCTTCTCATACCCTCGGAAGCCATAGCGATGTGGACGTCAGCGGGATTGCTAACGGTGAGACGCTCGGATATGATGCCGCAACGGAAATGTTTGTCCCCCTGAGTGTAGCGGGGAAGCCAACCTATATTTCTGGCACTGGAACATGCGTACGATTCCCGAGCGGTTTGCAAATCTGCTGGGTGTACCCCATCTATGTTGTCAATGGTACATCAGCGACATGGACTTATCCTGCTGCGTTTAGCTCTTCTCCCACCGTTGTTGTATCTGGTTATAGGTCTCTAATGAATTTATACAGCAACCCTCCTGGAACGACTGCTGTCGCCGTTTACAATACTTCCTCTACGGCAAGAAACGCAGGTATTATCGCTATTGGAAAGTGGACATGAAGGAGGAAGCGATGATTTACTTTACGAAAGTCCCGCAAGCGAATTTGCCTGATGCCGCATTTGGTTATGCGTGGAGCGGGCGTACACTTACTGCTACGCTGTACTATGTTGAGCGAGACGAGGATGGAACAATCGCTAATCAAACCGCCGTGGCAAGCGAGGATTTTGATTTTTCCTCCCTCGGGGAGGATGAGGTAGCGCAGGTTGAGCAGCAGGTGTTGCCGGTCAGCCCGGTGGTGCGCGCCGAATGTGATGCTAACGGCGACCTGCATGTGCAGGTTGTGAATTGGTATGACCCGCGGTATGAGGCCGCGCCGGAAACGCAAACGGAGGTGTTGGATGGCTAAAAGAGTACATGCTCCAAAAACGCCCAAGCCCAAGCAGCCGGAACGCCCGCGCCCGCATGGGTGGCATGAGTGGCTTGCCAATGCGCGCCGCGAGGCCGAGGGCGGCAAGCGCCCCCACGGGAAGGCCGTGGTGAGCGCAGCGAGGACGCCTCATCCGCGGCGGAGATATAGCCGGGTGGAATGGCAAAAAATGACGCTGATAGAGAAGGTGAATGCGCTTGCTGAGGCGGTGGGTATCGTGAACAATGTAAAATCCCCCTCGTTATGAGGGGGATTTTTTGATGAGGTGGCTGAAATGTTGCCTATGTAACTGTGCCCCCACGGGGGTTTGAACCCCGGTTTCGGCCTTGAGAGGGCCGCGTCCTGGGCCACTAGACGATGGGGGCGAGCGGGCTGAATTTTACCAGAGGGGTGGGGGGAGGTCAAGTTTTCCTGAAACGCATGGGTGGCAAGCCGGAGAGGGAGAGCAGCGCAATAAGTTGGTGCCCCCCTCGCCCCGTGCACGTTGGGGCCTGGAGGTTTGCTGTATACTAAGAGTCTATCCGAAAAAAGCCAAATCGTGCACAATGGAGGCAGCAGCGAATAACACAAAGGCCAAATAGTTTTCCGGTTTTTTGCACCAACGGGTGCGTACACTCCGGCGTTTCACCAGCCAACTTAGGGTGCGCTCCAC